>CAYVPT010000175.1:0-5831 GCA_964453865.1 uncultured Dehalococcoidaceae bacterium | reverse complement strand
CAGCAGGCAGTAGAAGATGAAAATCGTGGCGTATCTCCCGGCGATGCCGATGCCGGGGATAAACAGCACCGCGATAATGCCGCCCACCAGTATGTAGGGCCGGCGGCGACCCCATTTAAAGCTGGAGCGGTCACTGACGGCACCGGCCAGGGGCTGGACGAACATCGCCAGGAACAGCCCGGAGAGGGTAAGCAGACCGAGGTAGGTATTTTTCTGCGATTCAGCTATAAAGTCGAGAATGCGGAGGGGGAGGATAATGCTGTGCAGGCTCTGCCAGAGGGCGGTCAGGGCAAAGCCGAAGAGGGTTATCTTAACGTAATCCAGGCGGCGGAACGGATGTATACTCTTATTATTCATGGCGATTGCTTAAAAATCATAGCAGAGATGAAGCAGAGTGGGCAAGGAGTTGGGGAGAGAACCACGGGGTAATCCGCAGATGATACGAGGGCGGTTTGGGTGGGAAAAGATAATATACGAGGGGTGGGGCCAAAACCTGCCGGGCACATGACTAAAGAACCCTTTATTAAATCGCTATCTGCGTATATAATCAATGGTAACATGCCGGAACGCTATCCCATCATAGAAGAGATACACATGGCGCCGGAGGCTGACTGGTGCTTTGAGGCAATGGCGCTAAGACCTTTCAGCTTTTTCCTGGACAGCGGCATGGACCCTCAGAAGCTGGGGCGTTACTCATTCATGGGCAACGACCCCTTTCTTATATTGAGGAGCCGGGGTAATGAGATAACACTCATCAGGGATGGGGCAGAGGAGAAAAGACAAGGGAACCCTTTCGATGTGGTGGGGGGGCTACTCGAAAAATATCAATTGAATATAGGGGAATATCCGGTGCCTTTTACCGGTGGGGCGGTAGGGTATTTCAGCTATGATTTATGCCACTTCATCGAACGACTGCCCGCCAGTACCGTCGATGATTTAATCCTCCCCGAATGTTACCTGGGCTTTTATGACGCCGTCATTGCCTTCGACCACCTGGAAAACAGGACTTACCTGGTGTCCACGGGCTTTCCGGAGATGGAGGAAGGGAAAAGGCAGCGGCAGGCGGAAGCCAGACTGAATGAGCTAAGAAACCTGGTATTGCTGGCTCCCCCGCCCATCAAGATGGCCGAGAATGTGACTAGTGAAGGTGTAACGCTTAAAGCAAACTTTTCCCACGAGTGGTACCTGGCGGCGGTGGCCAGAGCCCGCGAGTATATCTGCGCCGGGGATATCTTTCAGGTCAACCTCTCGCAGCGGTTCGAGGCCGGTCTGGATATACCGCCGTATGAGCTTTATAAGCGGCTGCGAAAAATCAATCCGGCGCCGTTCGCCAACTACTTTAACTTCGATGGGGTCGTCATCGCCGGGGCTTCGCCGGAAAGATTCCTGAAAGTAAGGGGTGATTTGGTGGAAACGCGTCCTATAAAGGGCACCCGGCCGCGCGGTAAAACGCCGGAGGAAGACAAAGCGCTGGCCGAGAGCCTACTACAAAGCGCTAAAGACCGGGCGGAGAATATTATGATTGTCGACCTGGAGCGGAACGACATCGGGCGGGTCTGCCGCTACGGCACGGTGAAAGTCACCGAGCTGGCCGTCCTGGAGACTTATCCCACCGTTTTTCACCTGACCTCGACGGTGGTAGGGCATCTGAGGGAGAGAAAAAGCCGTACCGACCTGCTGAAAGCCACTTTTCCGGGCGGTTCCATCACCGGAGCGCCCAAGGTGCGGGCGATGGAGATAATCGACGAACTGGAGCCGACCCGCCGCAGCGTTTATACGGGGTCGCTGGGCTACCTGAGCTTTAACGGGGACATGGACCTGGACATCGTGATAAGGACGATGATTATTAAAGATAACCGGGTCTATTTTCAGCTGGGGGGCGCCATCGTTTATGACTCCGAACCGGAAGCGGAATACCAGGAGACGCTGGACAAGGGCAAAGCCTTGATACAGGCGCTGAATCTCTCACCGGAGGGTAACATGGAGATAGAATCGTGATTCTGGTTATAGATAATTACGACTCATTCGCTTATAATCTGGTACAGTACCTAGGAGAGCTGGGGCAGGAGCCGGTCGCCTTCCGCAACGATGCTATAACACTGGCAGAGGTCGAAAATATGGCGCCGAGTCACATCGTCATATCGCCCGGTCCCTGCACGCCGCTGGAAGTGGGCATCTCCAATGATGTCATCCGGCACTTCCGGGGTAAAATTGCCATCCTGGGGGTGTGTCTGGGGCACCAGTGCATCGGTTATGTATACGGGGGCACGATAAAGCGGGCGACTTTGCCCGTGCACGGCAAGGACTCGCCGGTTTACCACGATGGTGATACCATATTCAGGGGGGTGGCTTCGCCGCTGGTGGGGGGACGTTATCACTCTCTGGTTATTGCCGCGGAGTCCGTCCCGGCCTCTCTGGAAGTCTCGGCGAAGACCGAAGACGGTGTGATTATGGGGGTGAGGAACCGGGAGGACGCCGTAGAGGGGATACAGTTCCACCCGGAATCGATTATGACGCCGGCCGGCCATGATATTCTGGCCAATTTCCTGAAGATGACCGCGCCGGCGAGGAGGTAACCATGGAAGAGATAGTCAATCTGAACGGCTCGCTGGTGCCGCGTTCCAAGGCGCTTATCTCCGTCTTCGACCACGCCTTTCTCTATGGCTACGGTCTTTACGAGACATTCCGGGCTTATAACGGCAAGTTTTTCCTCCTGGAACGTCACATCAAAAGACTGTTAAATTCGGCGGAAGCCATCGGACTGGGGAAAAAGCTGGCGGACGTCAAACTCGAGAAAGCCTGCCGGGACACACTGGATGCCAACGGACTGGATAGCGCCCGCATCCGCATTACCGTATCTAACGGCGCCTCCGATGCGGCTCCCTGGACGAGTGTGACCGATATTCAACCAAACGTGGTGGTGACTACACGGCCTTTCATGCCCTTCCCGGCGGAAAAATACAGCGAGGGATTCCATATCGGCATCACGGCATCGATACGGCGCTGCCGGCAGTCCGTAATCGCTACTATGAAAACAATCAACCACCTCGATAGCGTCATGGCCAGGATGGAAGCCGCAGCACGCGGGTTGGACGAAGCATTAATCCTTAACGATGACGGGTATATCGCCGAGGGCGGCGGCTGTAATATCTTTTTCGTGAGGGACGGAAGGCTAATAACGCCCGCCCTGAACAGCGGTATCCTGCCGGGCGTAACGCGGGAGGTCGTCATTGAGCTGGCTGCCGGCCTGGGCATAGAAACGAGTCAGGGGCCGGTGGGAATCGGGGTAATCAGGAAGTGCGATGAAGCCTTCGTGACGAATGCCGTGATAGAGATAATGCCGGTGACGGAGGTAAGGGACGAAAGCGGCAACTCGGTAGCCATCGGCGGGGGCAAAGCTGGCGATATTACACAAAAGCTAATGGAAGCCTACCGGCAGAAAGTGGAAAAGGAAACGGGGGGAGATAACAGATAACAGTTATCAGTTTTCAGTGTTGGGAGGTACGAAAATCCCCCTTAATCCCCCTTTTTAAAAGGGAACTATATACTTAAGACAACAAGTGGGGAAAACCTGCGGGATAAGCAGTTGATGATGCGAGGGCGGTAGGGTGGGAATAGATAACACACGAGGGGTGGGGAGGATGGAAAGTTACCAGAACTCTACCTGAGATAATTGCTCGGTTTCTTTTATTGTTTTTCTTAAATGGTCTTGAGCGTGGGTATCGGTGATAGGTTCGATTTCTGATACCCTCAGACCGTTACGGTTCGTTTCCCCCTGCCAACTCACTATATAGCCCGGCACCTGGGCGCTGGTAAAATCCGACGCGCCGCAGCATGATGACTCGATGACGGCGTGGCTGACGGTATAGAGGACTTCCCGCCCGTTATATTTAAGCCTGACCTCTTTCTGCGGGGTGTAGTACCCGGAAGGAGCTTCAATTTCCCGGTTCAACTCAAGGTGAGTATAACTGGTCATCGCTAATTATCCTGTTACTTCGAGACCGGTAGTTTCCGGCAGGCCCAGCACGATATTCATATCCTGCACGGCTGTGCCGGAAGAACCCTTGCCCAGATTATCGAAGCGTGCCGAAAGGAGAATCCTTTCCTGGCCGCCGAAAACGAATATATCGAGGTTGTTCGTACCGTTACAGTCGGTAAAAGTCAGAAAGCCGTTTTTCAGGAAATCACCCGGCGGATAGGGCATCACGTTGATAAATTGCTCTCCGGCATAGTAATCGGCCAGAAACGCCCTGATATCCGCGGCGGATAAGGATTTCTTCATCTGGCTGGCTACCAGCGGGATGGAGACAATCTCACCGTTATAGATATTAACCACCGTGGGAGAGAACACCGGCGGTCGCGTCAGCCCGGCTACTTTCGTCATTTCCGGAATATGTTTATGGTTCAACTGGAGGGAATACAGGCGAGGATTTTTTACATGTTCCGGCACGCTGTCTTTCTCATAATCAGCAATCATGGACTTGCCGCCGCCGCTGTAACCGGCCACAGCATGGCTGGTTACCGGGTAATCCGCATCTACAATACCCTCAGCTACCAGTGGATACAGCAGTGCCACAAACCCGGCGGCGTGGCAGCCGGGCACGGTAATCCTCTTCGAGTTTTTTATCAGGGTTCGCTGTTCTTTATTAAGCTCGGGCAGACCGTAGACCCACCCTTCTGTCACGCGGTGAGTAGTTGACCCGTCGATAATACAAACCGACGGATTCCGGACCAGGCTGACGGATTCACGCGCGGCATCATCCGGCAGGCAGAGGAAGACGATATCCACTTCATTTAAAAACTTTTTCTTTGCCTCAGAGTCCTTGCGTTTCTCTTCGGGGATTTCGAGTATCTCAATATCTTTTCTATCGTTCAAACGCTCGCGTATCTTCAGCCCTGTAGTGCCGTGCTGGCCGTCAACAAACACCTGTTTTTTCATTTAGTAGTCCTTTTACCTGTCAGGGGAATGTAAAAGAGTGTGTCCTCTGTTATGTTATCCAGAATAAAAGTATAGCATAAGCCTGGCGTAATTGGTACTGAAAACGGGTAATCGGGAAGTCAGACCAGCTTTATAAAAAACTTATCGATAACAAGACTCGATTTTTTTGTACGTAAAAATTTCGGATTTACTCGTGGAGGTCACTTGACATGAGCGTAACAATAGTATATGGTTGTTAGCAAATAGCTTCGAGGAAGGAGGAGTTATGCAAGCCTATTGTGTCAAATGCCGCGCCAAGAAAGAGATGAGCAATCCTAAAGCCATCACGATGAAGAATGGCAAGCCGGCGACGCAGGGTACATGCCCGTCCTGCGGCACCAAGATGTTCAGAATCGGCAAAAGCTAAAGCCGGTAAAAATACGGGATTTATATATAGGCGGGCTGGATATTTCCGGTTAAGAAGTATCCAGCCTTTTTATTTCGGGATGGCCTGGCGTTGTTGATTACGCAGCCTGATGGGTAACGTACTTGCTGATAAGGTCGTTTGTATTCAGGACGTTGAGTTTACGGAACATAAGGGAGAGGCGATTTTCAAGCTCTCCCATTATTTTATCGAGATTTGTTGCGGGCATGTTCCACAGCTCTTTCTTAAAGTCGCCGAAAGCCCTTTTACGAGTTTTATAGATAAATTGCTCCTCGGTTTCGCCGCTTGTTCTTTCATGGCTGTACTTAGCATCGATGTGGTTGTGTATAGTTTTCAGAAGCTCCTGGGGGAAATCGGGGCTGTCATAGATGATATTCTGGAATCCGGTAGCCAGATGCACCTCCACCGTATCAACCTGCGGGAACATGTCGAAGGCTTCATCGGGCAGGGTGGAGGCGCCGTGCTGTA
>CAYVPT010000174.1:0-5834 GCA_964453865.1 uncultured Dehalococcoidaceae bacterium | reverse complement strand
GTCCCCTAACTACTGAGGATTTTATGAAGAATAAAGTAAAACTCGGCCTAATAGGCTGTGGCACTGTAGGCATTGGCGTGCTTAAAGTGCTTGAAAAGCATAAAAGAAGTATTGAGCAGCGCGTAGGAGCAAAGATTGAGATTGCCGGAATATGTGATCTCCGCCCCGTTCACTTTAAAAATTGCCGCTTTACGCATAATTATAAAGACCTGATAAACAATAAGGACATAGATATAATAGTTGAGCTTATTGGAGGTTAGTTAAAAATATATAAAAAAGGAGAGAGCTTACATGAACGATTCTAATGAAAAAACCGTTTTAATTGTCGATGATGAACCGATTGTTCGGAAATCCTTGAGGGACTGGCTGACCGATAGCGGTTATAAGGTTTCTCTGGCAGAGAACGGTGCCCAGGCACTGAAAATGATATCCGAAAACAATCTGGGAGTGGTCGTTCTTGATATCCGCATGCCGGGTAAGGATGGTATTACCACCCTCAAGGAGGCCAGGCAAAAGAACCCGGATATGAAATATATTATTATCAGCGGATACCCGTCAGTGGAGACAATGACCACGGGGATAAGACTGGGAGCGGTGGGTTTTCTGGTAAAACCATTTGCTCCCGAGGAGCTGGAGAAGCTGGTAAGCTACGCTTTCAACGGTAAGGATACCAAAACGGTTGTTTCTACTCAGACCGATTCCAAAGCGGGGGAGGAACTCCTTTCGCAGATTTCCGGCAAAGAAATAGCCTCGATGATGGCTGAAAACCGCGTTTTCCATCCGTCAAAAGAATTCTCCGAAGTGGCAGCTCTTAAGAGCCTGGAAGAGTACAAAGCCCTCTATAACTGGTCGATAAAAGACCCGGAGGGATTCTGGGGACAGGTGGCCGGCCAGCTGGACTGGTATAAGAAGTGGGACAAGTTCCTGGAGTATGATTTCACCGATAATCCGGAGGTACGCTACTTCATCGGAGGTAAGATAAATATATGCTATAACTGCCTCGACCGACACCTCAATACCTGGCGGAAGAATAAAGCGGCGATAATCTGGCAGGGAGAACCCGACGAGGATACCGAGGTATACACATACCAACAGCTCCACCGCGAGGTATGCAAATTTGCCAATGTATTGAAAAAATACGGCGTGACGAAAGGCGATACTGTCTCTATCTATCTGCCGATGATTCCCGAATTGGCTATTGCCATGCTGGCCTGCGCGCGTATCGGGGTGATACACAGCGTTATCTTCGGCGGTTTCAGCGCCGAGGCGTTACGCGACCGTATCCTCGACTGTAAATCCAAGATATTAATTACTGCCGACGGCTATTACCG
This sequence comes from uncultured Dehalococcoidaceae bacterium, assembly GCA_964453865.1. GTDB lineage: Bacteria > Chloroflexota > Dehalococcoidia > Dehalococcoidales > RBG-16-60-22 > CAYVPT01. The sequence goes on along the minus strand of CAYVPT010000174.1, from coordinate 4,503 downwards.
AAGCGGTAAGAATATAGGCAGCAAGGGCAATGCCGATGCCGCCCTCAAAGAATGTCCCGACGTTACCGATGTCTTTGTCGTCAAGAGACTAGGCATCGACATCCCGATGGAGGAGGGCCGCGACCGCTGGTGGCATGACGAAATGAGCGCTGATGACATCAGCGACGACTGCGAGCCCGAGCCGATGGACGCCGACGACCCCTTGTTTATCCTCTATACCAGCGGCAGCACCGGCAAGCCCAAGGGCGTCCTGCATACCCAGGCCGGCTACCTGCTGCACTGCTATCAATCTATGAAATGGATTTTCGATATTAAAGAAGAGGATACCTACTGGTGCACCGCAGATGTCGGATGGGTTACCGGGCACAGTTACATAGTATACGGCCCGCTGGCCATCGGGGCAGCCAGTCTTATGTTCGAAAGTGTACCCACTTATCCCGGTCCCGACCGGTTCTGGCAGGTTGTGGAGAAGTTCGGCGTTAGCGTCTTCTACACGGCGCCCACTGTTATCAGGGCGTTAATGCGCGATGGCGAAGAGTGGCCAAACAAGCACGACCTCTCCAGCCTGAGGCTCTTGGGCAGTGTCGGTGAGCCTATCAATCCCGAAGCCTGGATGTGGTATTATCGCGTTATCGGCAAAGAAAAGTGCCCTATCGTAGATACCTGGTGGCAGACAGAAACGGGTGGTATATTGATTACTCCGCTTCCCGGGGCTATTCCGACTAAACCCGGTTCAGCAACCATGCCGTTCCCCGGTGTCGAGCCGGTTATATTGAGGGAAAACGGCACTGAAGCCGATATCAATGAAGGCGGCTGGCTCTGCATTAAAAAACCCTGGCCCGGTATGATGCGTACACTATGGGGAGACGCCGAAAGATTCAAACTAACCTATTTCAGCAAGTTCCCCGGCTACTACTGCACCGGAGACGGAGCCCGCAAAGACCAGGATGGTTATTACTGGCTCATGGGACGTATCGACGATGTCATTAACGTTTCCGGGCACCGTATCGGTACTGCCGAAGTGGAAAGCAGTCTGGTATCCCATGAAAAAGTGGCTGAAGCGGCGGTAGTTGGTATGCCTCACAAGTTGAAAGGTCAGGGCATCTATGCCTACGTTACTTTGAATAGCGACGAGACACCGAACGCTGACTTGGAGAAGGAGTTAAGGACCTATGTCCGTCAACAGATAGGCCCCATCGCCACCCCCGATGTTGTCCAGTTTGCTGACGGTCTGCCCAAAACACGCAGCGGTAAAATCATGCGCCGTATCCTAGTGAAAATAGCCGCTGGTGATACCGAAAACCTGGGTGATACCTCCACGCTGGCTGATCCCTCCGTGGTGGATACTCTAATCAAGAATAAAAAATAACGTACAAGAACATATAATACAGGAGGCCGGGCGATGCGCTGTCCGGCCTCTTTATTTATGAACCGGCAGGTAAACGGTAAATATGCTGCCTTGGCCTTCCTGACTCTCAACTTCTATCCGGCCGCCGTGGCGCTCGATGATGCCATGGGATACCGCCAGACCCAAGCCGACTCCCTTGACATCCTCTTTAGTGGTGAAGAAAGGCGTGAATAGTTTCTCCAGATTTTCAGCGGATATGCCGCAGCCGGTATCCTGGAAGCTTACCTCCACCCACTCTTTTTCACCGACGCGGCTGCTTATTACAAGCCTGCCTCCTTCCGTCATAGACTGAATGGCATTGACCGTAAGGTTGATAAATACCTGAAGCAACTGGTTGAAGTCGCCTATTACCAGAGGTAGCGAAGATGATTCTTCTCTGGTTACTTTAATATTCTTCATCCTGGCCTGATGGCCCACCAGAGACATGGCTTTATCAATAGTTCGACTAATGGTTACCGGCCTCATCAGAGGAGGAGACTGCCGGGCAAAATCTAGTAATCCGCGTATGATATCGGAGCAGTAATTAACCGCCGTCTCTATTTCGGCCAGGTTGGCCAGAGCTTCGCTTTTATTGAACGATTCACCCTGTATTTTTTTCTCCAGCAGCTTCGTGTAAACCAGGACTCCCGCCAGTGGGTTATTCAGTTCGTGCGCCACCGAGGCGGCTAACTCTCCGATAGCACCGAGTTTAGCTACCTGGATGAGCTGTTGCTGCGTGCTCTGCAGTCGCTCCAGGGAAGTGTTCAATTCATCGTTGAGAGACAGAATATGCTCGTAGGCCTCTATCTGGTGTTCGAGGTAATTCAACAGCGTAGCACACAGGCTGCTGATAAGGAAAGCGAAGAGGGCAAAGATTAGCGACCTCGTTAAAGCGACCGGATCATACGCCGAGAGTAAGGCGTGCGGCAGCAGAATGGTGAGAAAAACCAGACCGCTGATGATTACACCCCGCAACCGGAACACGATAGCGGCATACAGCAAAGGGTAAAAGAATAGAATTATATATATGTCATGATATTCAGGGAGTATATCGTAATAGATATAAGCAAAAACGATAAAAAGTACGATTATTATCCAGAAATGCCAGTTCCGTATCCCGAAAGTGGCTTTGGCTTCCAGCAGCCACCGGAGAACTTTCAAACGCCGGCTTATCTCGCCATCCATCGAACTCTTGTCTAAAATCTCAGCCTTGTTGTTCATGTTTTCTCAAACCTAGTGCAGCTAAGTAATTGAGTAGAGTCTGGCAACAACCGTTATCCTTAATAAGGGACCCTCAATGTTACCGTGGTGCCGACGCCCTTCTCCGATTGCACAATTAATGTACCTCCAACCAGGCGAGCCCTTTCCCGCTTACAGATGATAGCGAGTTTTCCTGATATATCTAAGTCACTTGTCCTCTCAGGAACGCTAAACCCTTGACCGTTGTCGTTTATTATCAACGTCAGAGCATCCGCGCTATAGTCCAAAGTCAACTCTACCGAAGTGGCAGTTGAGTGTCTTCTAATATTACTCATTACTTCTTGTGCGATGCGGAAAACAGTAAGTTCTATTTCCGGCGTAAGCCGATGACTGTCTCCTATTAATTTGAAATTCGTTGACGCCTTTTGGGCACTTTCAAGGTTGGTAATCAGCCATTCCAGAGCAGGTACCAGCCCGAGGTCATCCAGTATTGAAGGCCTGAGGTCCTGACTGAAGCGGCGTACTCCCTTGAGACCGGAATTAGCCATTTCATGCAGTTTCTTGAGGTGTTCTATTACCGGCTTTTTTAGTGTCTGTTCTTTTTGGATAATTGAATCAAGGTCACGCGAGAAAGTGGCCAATACCTGGGCAGTATCATCATGAAGCTCACGCGAAATACGTAACCTCTCATCTTCCTGGGCTCTGGTTATTTGTTTTACATAGTATTCCATATTTTGCCGTAATTGTTTCTCCTCGGTAACGTCTTGGGCGATTACCTGCATGCCGATTATCCGGTTTGCCCTGAGGATGGGACTAACGCGAAGTTCGATATAGGCTTTCATACCGTTCTTTTTTAATAATTGTACTTCTTCAACACCAACTCGCGGCGCCTGCTCAATTTCTTCTGAGAAGAGTTGCTTTACTTTGTCCTTGCTTTCACCGGCAAAAAGGTTGTCAATCGCCGTGTCGGTTAGTTCCTTTACTGTATAACCGGTCAATTGCTCGCAGGCTTGATTAACCGAGATAATCCGGGCAGTTGTTGAACAGACAAAAATAGCATCGCTTGAATTTTCAAATAATCCACGGTAGCGCTCCTCGGATATCCGTAATTGCTGGGTGGTTATTTGCTGCTGTCGGTAAAGATTGGCATTCTCCACCCCTATGCCGATTTGATTGCCCATAGTCACCAGTAGCTCCACTTCCTCTGGCTCAAATCGGCGGTAGCTGCGCATCGCAATGCATAAAGTGCCATTTACCTTCTTTTTTGAGCTTATCGGCACAATAAGAGTAGAGTGTAGCTCGAACTTGCTGACTACTTCTCTGGTAAGCCTGGGGTCTTTAGATGCATCTTCGACGAAGAGAGGTTGGCCTGTCTGGGCGACAGTGCCATTAAAACCCTCTCCTACCTTTAATCTGTCCACGCCGCGAGAGAGTTCTTCGGTAGAGCCGCGGTGAACCGCCAGAGAGAGTTCGCCGCTTTTTTCCTCCAGAATAAATATCCAGGCGACATCAGCCTGCATAACATCAACCACATTATCAATAGCATTGTTTAAAACGGTCTGCAGCTCCAGGGATTCGGAGACGGTACTCGATATTCGGTTGAGTGAGGCCAGCCTTTTTTCATCTTCTTTAATAACCTCAACATTTGCCTGGAGTTCCTCCTTGACCTTTTCCAGCTGGTGGAACGCCCTTTGCTGCCGATGAATCAGCCAGGTTACCAGCAGGCTTATGAAAAAGAAGGCTATAGTCTCAGTTACCGCTTCAGATACCTGTTCGGAAAAAAATATGGCACGTGGTACGAGTGCCAGGCTGATGAATACCGCCGTTACGACACCGCCCCGCCACCGGAAAGCAAAAGCGGCATAGGCTACCGGGATAACAGAGAGGATACGGTATGTTGAATACCGGGCGAGCTG
>CAYVPT010000173.1:0-5866 GCA_964453865.1 uncultured Dehalococcoidaceae bacterium | reverse complement strand
CTGGCCGTCGTCGGTGCCCTGAATATCACCGGCGTGTTCCGGTCGGTAGTCATTTTAGATTCGGCAATGCCGGCGGCAGCTACGGCCGCGCTCCTGGGGGCGAAGTACCTGAACGAGGCGGATACGGTCTCCAGCGTGGTATTCCTCACTACCCTGGTCAGCCTGGCCAGTATCCCTTTCCTGCTGCACTGGCTCGGCTAGACAGCACCGGACGGCAGTTCTAGCCGATAAATATCTCGACCTTAGCCGGCCCGGCCAGTGCGTTAAGGTCGTTGGTGAAACCCGCCCAGTCGTAATCGGTGCGGCGCCGGTACTGGTAGTTCAGGCTGACACGGTCTTCCATGACGGACATCGTCACCAGCCTCGGGCCGCGCAGGCGTTCCTTGAGAAAAGCGGAGAGCTTGGCTTCCAGCCCGGCGTAAGAAGGCTGGTCGACGGAAATCATCAGCTGTCCCCGCCCGAACACGGAAATGCGGTTGCGGGTCAGCCAGTGGATGCCCAGGGCGATGAACACCAGGCCGAAGAGAATGGCTGTCGCCAGGTAGTTATTGGTAGCGGCGCCGATTGACGAAGCAATGAGTAAAAGGAGGAATCCTATCTCCGCAGGGTCTTTGACCGGAGTCCTGAACCGTACGAAAGACAGCGCCCCCAGCAGCCCCAGAGAAAGCGGTATGGATACCTGGATGCCGAGGAAAAGCGCGGTGATGGCGGGACCGCCGATGATGAAGGTACGGTGCACCCCGGCGCCGATGTGCCTCGACCCGTAGAACAGCTGGTACATCAGGTAAACGATGATGGACGCTATGATGGAAAATCCCAGGGCGACGATGATTTCCGAAAGCCCCAGCGGGGACTCCAGTCCCTCGACGTACTGCCAGAATTCATTCCACATGAGATGTCCTCCTTTTTGTCTATGGCAATATTAATCTGCCCGGGGGCCAGAAACGGGCCACGCTCCCCGGCTCGGTAAAGAAAGCATCCAGGCAGGAGCCGTACTTGGAAAAGCGGCTCCAGTCGACATCCATCAGGCGCATGCGGCGTAACGTTACCGGCAGCTCCAGCGAAGGGCCTTTGACCTCGATGACACCGTTAGGCAAACGAATATTTGCTTCCCGCCGTCCCAGTTCCGGGGCAACTGCCAGGGCACGGATATCATGGTCAAAGGAGACACGTATCCCGGTATATATTTCGTTGAGGCGGTATCGCTGATAGGAGATTAATACTACCGGTTTCAGGGGTTTCTCCGGGTAATGACCCAGACCGGCCAGTGTATCGATAAGCGTCGTTTTATCGATGATACCCCGGCTCAGGTTGACTGGTCGCAGAGACTGTGCCAGCGCGGTAAGCTCACGGCGCTGCTTGCTGCTGGCGAAGCCCTGCCTTGACTTTACCTCAACGTAGACCGGCACTTCCCCGGTTTTATGGTTGCTATCACTGTACCAGCGCAGGCGTACCTTGTCTTTACGGTATTCTCCGGAGGCCGAACGCTCGTACTGGTCGAGGTCGGCGGTATCGAAGTAGAGGCTGTAGACGCGGTCTTCCGGGTATTCCTTATCCGGACGGCAGACCTGCCGTAGCATGGTATAAGCGAAACCGATTTTGGCGGGTAAAATGGTGAATTTCCGCTCGAATCTCAGTACCGGCATATTGGCGGTATCTTTCGTCTTCTTTTTCAGGACACCCGGGATTTTTATCATATTCTCCTTGAAGGATGAGTAACGTTACTGTCCGAAACTGAACCAGTCTATCATCCACATACTACCCCCGTTGCCGCTGCCGTTACCAGGGCTACTCGGTCGCTCACCGTTAAGCTGCTGCCGTGCGGACTCGTAACGCGCGATAATAAAGGTCTTCAGGCCGAGGGCGTTGGGGCCGAAGCCGGGCTGACGGGGCGGCTGCGGCGCCATGAGAGGCCCGAATTGATTCTGCAGGAATAAATCGTAATTTTCCGGCTTTAAACATTCCTTGAGCTTCTCCAGTTCTCCCGGATTGAGATCGCGACCCATAAGTTCAAAGGGATGGTTAATGTTGAGCCTTGCTTTAAGCTTTGAGTGTTCCTCCCGGCTGAGGAAGAAGGGAAGCTGCGGCGATGGCCCCCCGGCCATCCAACCTTCGAACAGGTCCGGCTGCCTCAAGTCCTCGGTGAGGCAGCGTTCCCAGTCTTCGTAGGAGTAGAACATCTCGGTGTCAGCCTGGGCATAGGGGCGCACCATTTCCACGAGCCGGTCAATGCGCGGCAGGATGACATCGAGAGAGAACGGGCCGTCCAGCGCTTCCTGGACGTAGCCATGGTACCTCTCGAGATACGGCGGGTGGGACAGCAGTCGCACTGCCAGTGGGTACCTGTCCAGCGGGCCGGCCGTCGGCTCGTCGATATAGAAGTTGATAATTCCGTCTTTCCGGATGCCCTGGTTGAAAGTCCCGAAAGCCATGTTCGTGTCCCAGGGAAGCATCGTGAATTTACCGTCGACCTCATAAATGTAGTTGTTATGTCCCATACCGGTGTAGTTGTCCAGGTGCACGATGAGTCCCGAAACCGCCAGAAAACGCAGGATCTGGTCAACATCCAGTACCTTCTCGATTTCCTGCGGGAAGGTCACGTCGGGTTCATTATTAAGAACATCGAGGAACCGGAACAGGCCGGAGTAGTCCGGATTGTTTTCATTGGTTTTAAGCATCATGGCTTCGACGCGGTGGCGGGGCATAAACACTGGAGGCAGACCCCCCGCGAATCCAGCCACCTCGGGTTCAGGTTCGTATAAAGCTACCATCTCTTCCTTCCCGAGCGCTTTCAGAAGGTCGATAAGCGGACCCCCGCCGATATTGAGATAAAGCGCGGGGTCCTGCCGCTGCGGTTCCGGCGTGCCCGGCATCATTGGTATGCTTGTATACGCGTCTTTCTCTGTCCAGTCCAGGCGCGCTGACAAAATTTCCGGTTTATAAAGATTACCGTCGGGATGGGTAAAATGCTCGCGGAGAAAGGAGATATCAATCATCTCGACCATGGTATAGACACCGAGGTGGGTATCGTTTACCCAGAGGTCGACCAGAGTAGCCCGGGGGGTGGGGAGTCCCATCTCGGCGAAAATTTCATAAGCAACGACTTCCCGTATTAGGGTGGGGTCACTCCAGCCGTTGTTGAGGAATACCTTTTTCATGCCATGGAAAGAGCGAGCCCTGTTAAACAGATTAAAGTCAACCGCCAGCGGCATACGCGGACTGTTCCAGGCGACGGCCTGCCCCAGCGAAGAGTTTCCCTTGGGCCTTACGGCTACATCGGGTGTCAGTTCATCATCAAACCAGAAGTCCGCCGGCACATACTGCTCCTCAAAGGCGTGAGTCATGCAGAACTCCCAGTCTTTATCCAGCATTTCGATGCGCACCGTGGCAACCCGGCTGGTATCGAAAGGAGGCGCGTAACGGTCGTATTCTTTACCAGTTTCACCGGCGGAACAGCCGGACAGGCAGATAAAGAGGATAATTAAAAGGAGAAGTCCTGAGGATATATATTTGCATTGTTTCCACATAACCCGGTTCTGCAACAAACTGATAATTTCCGCGTGTACGACTTTAAAATTGCGTCATATGTGAAATAATATTTTAACCAGATTATCAAAATTTTGTTAAGAATGCAAATTATGATATATACGGGTGGGTTGGGGACGGCAGCGCCTTTACCGTCCCCATCCTTCCGTACTCTATTTTTTCCGTCCCACCAACCTTACCAGGTCAAGATATTTTCCGGAATCTCTTTCCAGAATCTCTTCCTCGGAGGGAAACATCAGGGTCCCGGCCTCGCGGCAGGCTTTCTCGTACTGTAGCCAGTACCGCCAGCCGTCCGGCATGACGTCGGCTATTGCTACGTCGACCAGACTTGTCCGCGCCCAGTGGTTCCGCCACCAGGCCGCGGTATGGAAACACCAGCACTCGTCCACCCAGAAGACGCTGCCGTCCTTCCGGGGGCGGGTCAGGTGCTCCGGTACCGGCCCTTTAAAGTCCTTCGCCAGCCCCGCCACCACTATTCCGATTTGCCCGCCCGGCCGCAGGAACTTCTGGAAGTAACCCAGATAAAGGTCGTCGGTGCCGTAGTACTGATATGAGTCCAGGCTGATGATGGCATCGAAGAAGCCCTCGGCGTAAGGGAGGGCGTGGGCTTCAGCGTATATAGGGTAAATCTGATTTTCGAGTCCGGCCTCACGGATTCTCTGCCAGTTCTCCGTAGCGCTTATCCAGAGGTCATTGGCCCAAACCTGCACGCCGTACTCCTTAGCTAGAAAAACCGAACTGAGCGCCTTGCCGCAGCCCATGTCCAGCACGCGCATACCCGGTTTAAGCTCCATTTCCTCGCACAGCCACTCCGTCAGCCACAGGACGTTGGGTCCCATCCACCCTTTAAGAACCCATTCGGGGTCGTATTTCGCCGACCGCGGAAAGCGGTCGTTTTTCAATAGTTCTTTCATCCTTTTTTTGGTGATAGTCATTGTTTTTCTCCTTTTATTTTCAGCCAGTATTTATGCAGCATCTCTCGATTCCATACCTGCGCCTCGATGTTGAACTTATAGTCCTCGAATACCCTGTATTTCCGGATAACCTCACTTAAGTCTCCGTACGTATATACCCTAGGCGTATTGGTGCGCCCCCCGCTGGTGATGTTACCATCGGTATCCAGAGTAATCTCATACATACTGTCGGGATAGGTAAAAGAGACCGCCGCCAGGTCTATCTCGGAAACGGGTATTCTTATTTCCTCGGCGTTCTTTTGAAGGTCGGCCCTGATATCGAATTCTCCTTCCGGCGACTCCCCCAGAGTCATATAGACCGGGACCTTATCCACAGGCTTCCCGCCGAGCCTGGCCAGTTCGTTATATAGCCACTTCTCTATTTCCTTCCGGTGCAGCAGGTAATCGTCCTGCGCGTAAAAAAGCCCGATGCCGTTCTTTTTACAGTACGCCAGTTTTACCCGGTTGGCTTCTTCGTACGGTAAATCGTTTAAAGACATAAACGGGTACTCGCCTTTCTGGTAGTAACGTGTCAAGAACGCGGGTACAACCATGCAATAACCTCCATATATCCCATTAAAAGTAAAAACCGCGGCACTGTCACATCCGCGGTCTGTATTTAAAATTGGATTCGGTAGATATAGCCGGGGAAAAAAGCCACAGGCCGCTCCCGGAGGAACGGCCAGGTATTTATCTTTAGAGGTAAAGGTCTGCTTGGCCTAAAATCCGCCGGGGTGTGACAGCGTTATGGATATTTCTCTAACTTGAGCTAACATCAACACCCCTCTTTTGAGTATATGTTTACCGTGGCAATAATATCATGAGTCTACCATCAGGTCAAGATTTGGCCGTGAGAATACTATTTGTATACGGTTTATTTTGCATACTCACCCCCTTTATCCCCCTCTCGAACAGGTTAATATTCAGTACTCGATTTTCATAATGTTCAAGAGGGGGAAAGAATATGAGAGGGGCTCCGGCCCCTCTCGTTGCGCACTCCCATTCTGGGTGGTGAGGTAAAGGCTGGCGGGATAAGCAGCGGATGGTGCGAGGGCGGTCAGGGTGGGAAAAGATAAAGCAGTAAAGGAGGGAGGGGATAAAAGGGTGAAGTTATCACCTGTCAGCGATAAGCCAGTAGGAGCCATCGCGGCTGCTACTGCCGATATTCCTACTTTTCTCATATGATATTTTTACGCTCTTCATACGAAAAATTTAGGTTTGCCTCTTTTCTTATACAGGACATTGTGTTAGAATGAAATTGGTTGAAGCAAGTTCTTTAACAATTTAAAAGCACCGGTTGAGAGGTTTGTCTCCTGGTGGTTAGAGCGGGGTGGCACCACCCGTTCCCATCCCGAACACGGAAGTGA
>CAYVPT010000172.1:0-5915 GCA_964453865.1 uncultured Dehalococcoidaceae bacterium | reverse complement strand
AAGTTCAAACCAGTCAAGGAGAAACCATGAAAGACCTAGTGGAGTACATCGCCAAATCCATCGTCAACGAACCCGATGCAGTGAACGTGGAGGAGGAAACCAACGAGGAGGGTATCACGCTGAAGTTAAGCGTGGCCGATGATGACAAGGGAAGAATCATTGGTAAGCAAGGCCAGATAGCTCAGGCTATGCGCACCTTGCTCAGGGTAAAAGCTGCCAAGGCTCAGACCAGGGTCAGACTAGAAATTATGTAAGGTATTTCCCGAGAAAACAACCGGAAACCGGGGTATGGGGAGGAGGAGCTCTCTAACCTGATGGTGCTTTTTGAAAAAGAGAAGCAGGGAGATTGACAACGCTCGATATTAAAGCCATTTGGACAAAAAGCCGCTGAAAATTTCGGCGGTTTTTTTATTTCGGGGCTGTTACTGTCACCCTCACCCTGCCCTCTCCCATCAAGGGAGAGGGTTTATTTCTTTTCGGGCTAAGCGGCTGATGGTGCGAGGGCGGCCTGGGTGGGAAAAGATAAGTAACGAGGGGGACGGTTGGTACAAAGAGGAGAAATAACTAAAATGACCGTAACACTGGTGGAAAAATACAATCCCGAATGGCCTCAGTGGTTCGAGGAAATCAAGGAATTCCTGGGAGAGAAAATATCCAGCACGTGCCTCCGCATCGAGCACGTGGGCAGCACGTCCATTCCCGGCATGACGGCCAAGCCGATTATAGACCTGATTCTGGTTATCGATTCAGAACGCTGGGAAGAAATGAAATTATTACTGGAAGAACGCGGCTATTATCACCGGGGAGACCTGGGGATCAAGGATAGAGAAGTCTTTGACCTTAAAGACGAAACGCTGAAAGATACATTGCCGGAACACCACCTGTACGTCTGCCCGAAGCATAGTTTTGAGATAAAGAGGGAAACCGCCTTCCGCGATTATCTAAAAAAGCACAAGGAGGACGCTAAACGGTTAAGCGACTTAAAATGGGCTTTGGCAGAAAAATATAATAATGATAAATATCCGTACATGGACGGCAAAGATGCCATGTGCAAAGAAATAACCGAAAAGGCCCTGGCATATCTTGAGAATAAACAGCCCGGTTCAGGCTAAAGCTTGCGGCGGCGCTTCATTTTGTCCGCCACGGAAAGCCTGGCGATAGCCCGCCGCAGGGCGGCGGCCGCTCTCAACTCGTCCAGTCCCGTCGCCTTTCCTTCGGCCAGACGCTCCTGAGCCCGCTTACGGGCGGCCTCGGCGCGCTCGATGTCGATTTCTTCGGCCCTCTCGGCGCTGTCCGCCAGAACGATAACACGGTCGGGACGCACCTCCAGAAAGCCGCCGGAGATAGCCAGGGTGTCATCCTGCCCTCCCCTGCGCACTATCAATTCACCCGCCTGTAAAATGGTCATCAGGGGGGCGTGGTGGGGCAGAATGCCCAGCTGGCCTTCTTCACCGGGGGCGATAACCGCATCAACCTCCTCGGAAAAAACGATACGCTCGGCGGTAACGATATCGAGTTTCAAATTAGGCATTAGCCTCGGCTCCCATAGTCCTGGCGGCTTCCACCACTTCCTCAATGCCGCCGACCATATAGAACGCCTGCTCCGGCAGGTCGTCGTACTTGCCTTCCAGGATTTCCTTGAAGCCCCGCACCGTCTCATCAATCTTGACGTACTTACCGGGACGGCCCGTAAAGACCTCGGTGACAAACATGGGCTGCGATAGGAACCGCTGAATGCGGCGGGCGCGGGCGACGGACTGTTTATCCTCTTCGCTGAGCTCCTCGATGCCGAGGATGGCGATGATGTCCTGAAGGTCCTGGTAACGCTGCAATACCCGCTGCACCTCGCGGGCAACATTGTAATGTTCCTCACCGACCACCATGGGGTCGAGAATACGGGAGGTGGATGTCAGGGGATTGACGGCGGGGTAAAGTCCCTGCTCGGCGATAGACCTTTCCAAAGCGACGACGGCGTCCAGATGCCCGAAGGTAGTTACCACGCCGGGGTCGGTATAGTCGTCGGCGGGGACGTAAATAGCCTGAAAAGAGGTAATCGAGCCTTTCTTGGTGGAGGCAATCCTCTCCTGAAGCTCGCCCATCTCGGTGGCCAGGGTGGGCTGGTAGCCCACCGCCGAGGGCATCCGCCCCAGCAGCGCCGAGACTTCCATGCCGGCTAATGTATACCGGTAGATATTATCGATAAAGAGCAGCACGTCCTGGCCCTCCTGGTCGCGGAAGTACTCCGCCATGGTCAGGCCGGTCAGCCCGACGCGGAGTCGGACGCCCGGCGGCTCGTTCATCTGGCCGAAGACCATGACGGTCTTATCGATAACGCCGGACTCTTTCATTTCGTTCCAGAGGTCGTTGCCCTCGCGGGAACGCTCGCCGATACCAGTAAAGACGGAAAAGCCGCCGTGCATGGTGGCGATATTACGGATAAGCTCTTGAATGATGACCGTCTTGCCGACGCCGGCGCCGCCGTAGGCACCGATTTTACCGCCCCGGGTGAACGGCACGATAAGGTCGACAACCTTTAAACCGGTTTCCAGCACCTGGGTACTGGTCGACTGCTCCTCGAAGGTGGGCGGCAGGCGGTGGATAGGCCAGTGGTCGTCAGCCTTGACTTCACCGAGGTTGTCCAGCGGCGTACCCATCACGTCGAAGAGCCGACCCAGAGTAGCGCGGCCGACGGGCACTTTAAGTGCCGACCCGGTATCCACGGCTTCAGCGCCGCGCGCCAGCCCGTCGGTGGGTGAAAGCGCCAGGCAGCGTACCCAGTTATTCCCGAGGTGGTCCTGCACCTCCAGAACGATTTTGTCCTCCCCGGTACCGATTTCCAGCGAGTTAAAAAGGGCGGGCAGTTCATCAGGTGGAAACTCGACATCCACCACGGTACCTATCACCTGAGCTACTTTTCCTTTAGCCATGACAACCTCACTTTTTATATGTCATTCTGGCCCCGTATCGGAGTACGGGGTAAACTCCGGCCAGAATCCACTCCCCTTATCCCCTCCCCTGGATTCCCGCTTTTGCGGGAATGACAAGTTGTGGTCAGGATTCCCACCCCCGTATCAAGTACGGGGCAAGCTTTCGCTGGAATGACATCTTGATAATATTTATTCCAGAGCCACCACGCCGCCGGTAATATCCAGGAGCTCGCGGGTAATGGACTCCTGCCTGGCCTTGTTATAGAGCAGGGTCAGGTCGTCGATAAGCTCGTTGGCGCTGTCGGTGGCGTTACGCATGGCCACCATACGCGCCGACTGCTCGCTGGCAATAGACTCCAGGATAGCGTGATAAATTTCCATCTCCACAAAACGCGGCAGCAGCCCTCCCAGCACCGCCTCGGCGCCGGGCTCGTAGATATAATCGACGTTCTCCCCTTTGGGAATCACCGCCGGCTCCACGGGCAGCAACGGCTTCATGACCGGCTTCTGCACCAGCGTGGAAACGAAGTGGGCGTAAGATATGTAAACCATGTCGATTTTGGCGCTTGTATATTCATCGATGACAATCTGGGAAATAGCGAGAGTGTCCAGAAAGCTGGGCTGGTCACCCAGCTGGGTGAATTCGGCGCACATATCGCAGCTGTTGCGTACCGCGAAGTCACGTCCTTTACGGCCGACACTGACTACCTCGACCGGTTTCTGCTGCTCTAAAATAAAGTTAGCTAGGCCCCGGTTAAGATTGGCATTCAATCCGCCGCAGAGGCCGCGGTCCGGTGTAATATGTACCACGGCGATTTTTTCCACCGGTCGCCGCTGGAGCAGGGGATGATGCATGGTCGTTTCCGGCAAAGCTGCAAGGTCGGCGATGACCTGCTGTATTTTTTCCGAATAAGGCCGCCCGGCCAGGCCGCGTTCCTGGGCTTTACGCATCTTGGAAGCGGCAATCATCTCCATCGCCTTGGTAATCTTGGCGATATTGGTGACGCCCCTGATGCGGCGTTTTACTTTACGTATGTCCGGCAACTGTTAACCTCACTTTATTTGTTATCCCTTTTTACCCCTGCCCTGCCTTCGACCTCACCCCCTGTGTCCCCCTCTCCTGGCAGGAGAGGGGGAGGTCTTTGGTAAGAGGGACTTCGTCCCTCTTAGACGCCCTGAATTTTTACGGCGCCCCTCTCTAACTCCCCGCTATTTATTTAGTCCTTTTCTTATTTCCTCAAGATTAGCCTTCATCACCGGGGCCATCTCGAAATATTTACCCAGTTCTTCGCAGATATAGTCATCGCAATAAGCGCAGTTGGTAACGCCCTTTTCCTGTCCGCATTTTCTTACTTCGCAAACCCCGCACTGACCCACATGCTGGCCGGTGACAGGGATGCAGCCGACGCAGTTGATGTCCTCGGGTGTAAACGGATGATTATATTTCTTGGTCCAGTCTTCGGCAATCTCTTTCCTTTTGGCGTCGTCATCGCTCTGCGTGGCGAGATAGGCGCCGCAGTCCGTGCAAACCAGTCCACAGTAGGCTATCTGTTTTTCCATTTTTATCACCTCACCCCCTGTGTCTAAAAATCCCTCTCAATCTCCCTTTTTCAAAGGGAGAAGGTAGACACATACCCCTTTTCCCCACCTGGATTCCCGCCTGCGCGGGAATGACATTTTATCATTTGGCGATATAGCCCTGCTTGAATTCCTGAACCGCCTTTTTAAGAGTTTCCTCGTTCTGCTCGGTAAGGTCTTTGGTCTCAGCGATGGTCTTACCAAGCTCCGTATAACTGGATTCCATGAATCGGTAGAATTCGGCTTCAAAATCCGTGATTTTTTCCATCGGGATACCGTCCATGTAGCCGTTGATGACGGCGTAGAGAATCATGACCTGCTTTTCCATGGGCACCGGCACGAACTGCGCCTGTTTGAGTACCTCTTGTATGCGCTGACCGCGCTCCAGCTGTGCCTGGGTGGCTTTATCAAGCTCGGCGGTACCGAACTGGGCGAAAGCCGCTACCTCGCGGTACTGGCCCATGTCCAGCTTGAGTCGACCGGCCACATTCTTCATGGCTGAAGTCTGCGCCTTGCTGCCGACGCGGGATACCGAGATACCCACGTTCAGGGCAGGCTTGATGCCGGCGTTAAATAAGTCCGACTCCAGATAAAGCTGGCCGTCGGTAATAGAAATAACATTGGTAGGGATATAGGCGGAGACATCGCCGGCCTGCGTTTCGATGATGGGGAGAGCCGTCAGCGAACCGCCGCCGTACTCCTTGGCATACTTCGCCGACCTCTCCAGCAGGCGGCTGTGCAGATAAAATACATCGCCGGGATAAGCCTCGCGACCCGGCGGCCGACGCAGCAGCAACGAAAGCTGGCGGTAAGCCCAGGCGTGCTTGGAAAGGTCGTCATAAATAATCAGGACATCTTTACCCTGCTCCATGAACTCCTCGCCCATAGCGCAGCCGGCGTAGGGCGCCAGGTACTGTAAAGCCACGGAATCCGAGGCGTTGGCGGCGACGACGATGGTATGGTCCATGGCGCCGTACTGGGTAAGCATGGACACCACCCGCGCTACCTGGGATACCTTCTGGCCGATGGCGACATAGATACAGATTAAGTCGCCGCCTTTCTGGTTAACGATGGCGTCCAGGGCGATAGCCGTCTTGCCGGTGGAGCGGTCGCCGATAATGAGCTCACGCTGGCCGCGGCCGATGGGGAACATGCTGTCCACGGCCTTGATGCCGGTCTGCACCGGCGTATCCACCGAGGCGCGGAGCACCACGTTAGGCGCCACCTTCTCGATAGGCCGGGTCTTATCCGTTTTAATATCTCCCTTGCCATCGATAGCCCGCCCGAGGGGGTCGACGACGCGCCCTATCATGGCTTCGCCCACCGGTACCTCTGCGATGCGGCCGGTACACTTTACCTCATCGCCTTCTTTAATCTGAGTATAATCGCCGAGGATAACCGAGGAAACGC
>CAYVPT010000171.1:5222-5947 GCA_964453865.1 uncultured Dehalococcoidaceae bacterium | reverse complement strand
TACAATAAAGGATTTCACGATGCAGCTTTACCTGTTCATTTTCAGACCAGAAGCGGCGTTTTAACAGCCACAACGGACGGAAACAGCATAAGTCTTGATTTTCCGGCGGAAGAAATCATGGGCATTGACGGCGATGCCTGCGGAATCGATGGAGCGCTGGGTATCAGGTCTATCTATGCCGGTAGAACCAGGTTCGATACGTTTGTCGTGGTCGATGCGGAGGAGACGGTAAATAACCTGATGCCCGACTTTGATAAATTGAAACTCCTGTCCGGACGAGGGGTAATCGTTACGGCCGCGTCGGCGCACCAGGAGTATGACTTCGTATCACGCTTTTTTGGCCCGAAACTCGGCATCGATGAAGACCCGGTGACCGGTTCGGCTCACTGCGCTCTGGGGGTATACTGGGGTCATATAATGGGGAAGGACTCGCTGGTGGGATATCAGGCTTCTCCCGAGGGAGGGATTGTCCGTGTAAAAATTCTCGGGGAACGGATATTGCTAAGCGGTAAAACCAGGGAAGTACCCGTTCCCGAAGAACTCACGGATAAAATTTTATCTTGATGACAGTCTGAATAAAGGAACTCAGCCACCGACAGTAGATCAGGTATAAAAAAGGACCGGGGATATACCCCGGCCCCAATATTTACCGGTAAGGTTTAATATTTTACTTGGTCTTGATTTCGATCTGTTTCGCCCCGGAGCCTTCGGCTTTAGGCAGTCTT
>CAYVPT010000171.1:0-5212 GCA_964453865.1 uncultured Dehalococcoidaceae bacterium | reverse complement strand
AGGGTGATGTAGCGGACGTACTGGCCGAAGTGGCGCTCCCTGGTGTGATAGGTGTCCTCTTTGGTCTCTTCTTCTTCCTTTTTCTCCGCTTTGATAGTAAGGACATCACCGTCCAGCCGGATATCCATGTCCTTCTTACGGATACCGGGCAGCTCCGCCTTAACGATAACTTCCTTGTCCTCCTCGTACATATTTACCCGGGGAGTCATTTTCATACCGAAAGCGGAATCAGCCATCTCGTCGACCTGTTCCAGCAGCCTTAACGGTCTGTACAGGGGCATCAGGGAGAAAAACCCGTTCGGACTCCTTCTAATCAAACTAACCATTGTTTTACCTCCTACCTACTTAATAACCCAGTCTTAGCTTTATGATAGAATATATGTTATAAATTATATGTGACTATTCTCACATACCGTCCGGGGCCGGTTCACAGCTTGACAGTGCTATGAGCTTGAATTAACCTGAATGCGGTTGGTATTGACGATAGAATGAGTGTGAAAAAGTGACAGAATCACCGTGGAATAAGAAAAGACTCTATGAGCTGGTGCGGGAAAAGCTGGCCGATAAGCTGTTCATCGTCGTTTCCAACCGCGAACCGTACGTTCACACCATGTCCAGCGATAAAATAAAGTGGGACTACTCGGTCAGCGGACTTACCGAAGCGCTGGACCCGGTACTGCGCGCCTCCGGGGGCACCTGGATAGCCCAGGGCACCGGCGACGCCGACCGTAAAGTGGTGGATGCCCATGACCGCGTTACCGTACCACCGGATAGTCCTGAATATACCCTGAGGAGAGTATGGCTGACGGAGGAGGAGGTAAAGGGCTACTATCTAAATTTCTCCAACAAGGGGCTCTGGCCGCTGTGCCATATTACCTTTATTCCTCCTGGATTCAACGAGGCCGACTGGCTTATTTATAAAAAGGTCAACCGGATTTTCGCCGATGCCGTTCTCCAGGAGATAGGCAACCGTAAAGCCCTGGTGCTGGTGCAGGACTATCACTTCGCCCTTGTCTCCCATTATCTGAAAGAACAAAATCCTCTATTAACGGTAGGCCAGTTCTGGCATATCCCCTGGCCTGCCTACGAGGTTTTGCGTACCTGCCCGTGGTACGAAGAAATACTCACCGGTTTACTCGGTAATGACCTGCTGGGATTCCATATAGCCACGCACTGCCAGAGCTTCATGGAATCGATAGAACACGGTCTGGGAGCTAGGACCAACCGGAAAAGAGGAACGATAACTCAAAAGTCCCACACGACCTTCGTAGAGCCTTTCCCCATCAGTGTGGACTTTGATGAAATTTCAAAACGAGCCGGGACGAAAGAGGTAGAGCGGGAGATGGAGAGCCTGCGTCGCGAGTTCAACCTGGAAGATAAATACGTCGGTGTGGGGATGGACCGGCTGGACTATACCAAAGGTATACCGGAGCGACTCCAGGCGCTGGATAAGTTCCTGGAAGATAATCCCCGGTACCGGGGTAAAGTGGTCTTTATTCAGGTCGGCGTGCCAAGTCGAATGCAGATTGGTACCTACGAGGAGATGGGGCAGAGAATCAACGACCTTGTCAGTCGTATTAATGAGAAATACGGCACGGCTTTCTGGCAGCCGGTGATACCGATGATACGGCAGCTGGCGCCGGTAACGCTCAATGCCCTGCGCCGTCTGGCCCACTTCTGCGTGGTCAGTTCTCTCCACGACGGCATGAACCTGGTAGCCAAGGAGTACGTATCCGCCAGGATTGACGGCGACGGTGTATTGATCCTGAGCAGATTCACCGGCTCGGCCGAGGAACTATCGGAAGCCCTGCTCATCAATCCTTATGTCATCGACGAATTTGCCGGAACGATTAAAGAAGCCATCGAAATGCCGGAAGCCGAAAGACGGCGGCGCATGGGAAAGATGCGCGAAACAGTGTCGGCTAATAATATCTATCGCTGGGGAGCCTCGATTATTTCCAGGCTCATATCGATAGCGGAGGGATAGTGGAACACCTGTTTAAGGTCTGGCCGGACTTCTCGGCGGACTGCCGGGCGGCGTCTCATATACTGCTGCTTTCCGATTATGACGGCACGCTGACGCCGATTGCGCCCCGGCCGCAGGACGCCGTGCTGTCCCCCGATATGAAGAACCGGCTGACTATACTGGCACGGAAACCGGCTTTCAGCGTGGGTGTTATCAGCGGTCGGGCCATCTCGGAAATAAGGTCGATGGTTGGTATCGAAGGCGTTTTTTACGCCGGCAACCACGGACTCGAGATAGAAGGGCCGGGTATCAGCTATGTGACCCCGGAGGCCGGGACCGCCCGGAGTATTATGAAAGAACTGGTTGAACACATAGCGACAGAACTGGCCAACATCGACGGCGTTATTATCCAGGACAAGGAATTAAGCATCAGTGTCCACTACCGGCTGGTGGCCAGCGAGGAAGAAAGAGCGGTGACCGATATCGTTCACCGGCTGACAACCGTACCGTGTAACGAGGGTAAAATCAGGGTGTTCGCCGGTAAAAAAGTCTGGGAGATACGGCCACCGGTGGACTGGGACAAGGGAAAAGCGGTTGAAGCCATCGCCCGTGAAATAAAGAAAATGCTGAAACTGGAACGGTTGCTGACCATCTTCCTGGGTGACGATATTACCGATGAAGACGCCTTTAAAGTCGTGCAGCGTCCGGAAGGCTGGAGTATTTACGTCGGTTCAGAAACGGCGTCGTCAGCGGCCGGGTATTACCTGAGCTCGACAGCGGAAGTAGAGACATTCCTGACCCGGCTGACAGGACTGAAATAAAGGCAGCTTTTGAAGTCATAGCAGCGGAAAATTTACGCATCTATCCGTTTACGCCGGCGCCGGGGCTTGATAGTTTCGCCGCTGACTATCTCAGATTGGGGTAAATCACTTACCAGGCTGTTGTCATAGATAATGCAGTTACGGCCTATTTTATAATCGGCGGGGACTACCGACCGCTTGCCGACGATAGTCAGCCCGGTATTTAAAATCGAGGAGTTAACACGGTTGATGCGATAGTCGTCCCCATAGCCGATATGGCTGTTCGAACCGATGATGACCTCTTTATCCAGTATGCAGCGGTCGATAATGCTGTTGCGGCCGATTTCCGTGTTATCCATGACAATAGAATCTTTAATGATGGCACCTTCGGCTACCTGGACTCCCTGAGAGATGATAGAGTGTTCGATATGGCCATCGATGATACAACCACCAGCTAAAAGACTGCTGGTCACCGTGGCATTATCGCCGACCTTGGTCGGGGGCCACTCGCCTTCCCGGGTATATATCGGCCAGGCGGTATCCGCCAGGAATGAGTGAGACATCTCCATCACTTCCATACTGGACTGCCAGTAACTGTCCACGGTGCCTATATCACGCCAGTAACCATCGAAAGTATAGGCAAATATCTGGTTTTGGGTAACTATCTTGGGCAATACGTTTCTCCCGAAATCATAACCCGTTTTATTTTCCAGCAATTGACGAAGGGTTTTGACATTAAAAAGATAGACACCCATAGAGACGAGATTACCCTGCGGATTCTTAACCTTTTCCTGGAAGCGGGTAACCTGCCCATTATCGTTGATTAATACCGTGCCGAACCGGTGAAGTTCTTCTTCCGGCATGTGGGTAACGGCGAGGGTAACATCCGCATTATTTTCGCGGTGAAAAGCGAGCATGGCAGAGTAGTCCATCTTGTAAATGTGGTCACCGCTGAGAATGAGGACCTCGTCGGCGTCATGTTCTTCAATACGGTCCAGATTCTGGTAAACAGCATCGGCCGTTCCTCTATACCAGTCCCGGCCTTCTTCACGAGCCAGGAAGGGCTGGAGCAGTCGAATATTCCTGTCCGGCGCCGACAGTCCCCAAGGCGTGCCGACACCGATATGCTCTGTGAGTGAGACCGGCTGGTACTGAGTGAGGACGAGGATGTTGTACACTCCGGAGTTGACACAATTGCTGAGAGTAAAATCGATGATTCGGTATTTACCGGCAAAAGGTACGGCAGGCTTGGCGCGTTCCTGAGACAGGATGCTCAAACGCTCTCCCATACCACCTGCCAGAATGACGGCCAGTAACCTTTGCATACTGTGCCCCTAGCGCTTTTCGGTCAAAACTTACCGGATTGCAATAGATCGGTGTACCTAATTAACAATGTTATATGTATTAACCAATGATGTCAACCTGAGAGTTCCGTTGCTAATCGCTGTTTTTCTATACTCATCCCCTTTATCCCCCTCTCGAACAGGTTTATTCTTTTAACTCGATTTTCTATAATGTTCAAGAGGGGGAAAGAATATGAAAGGGGCTCCGGCCCCTCTCGCTACGCACTCCCCTTCTTTAAGGAACAAAATCCCCCTTTGTACCCCTTTTCAAAGGGGGAAACTTAAAAAGGAAAAAAGCATGACAACTTCTACCTTTGGTAAAGGGAAAGTGAGAGTGATATTGGGGCGGGGGCAATATTACGGGATAAGCAGAGGATGATACGAGGGCGGTCTGGGTGGGAATAGATATCAAAGGAAAATGGGGAGGGAAAAAGGGGATGAGGTATAACTTGTAAATGGATGCCCATAGTCCCGATTTCTTTGACAATGAGACTATAATATTATAGGTTTAAAGAACGGAATAAAATAAATGCCCAGTTTGCAGGATTTTTTTACCAATATGTCGGCGCCCATGCCCCTTCCTAAAAAGCTATATCTTGTTTTCCGCAATAACTTCATCAAGATATGGAAAAGGCAAAGCTGCTGCGGGCATCACGGCGAACCGGGGTGCTGACAGGTCAAGGAGCCGTCTCCCGGTCGGGGAGATTAAAAGGACAAGGACATGTTATATTTTGCCTACGCCAGTAATCTGAGCAAGAAGCAGATGCAGGCACGTTGTCCGGACGGCAAGCCTATGTTCATGGCTACCCTGCCAAACTATAAGCTGACTTTTACCGGGTGGTCGCGGGAGTGGCGGGGAGGCAAAGCCACCGTAATATCTTACCGGGGGGAGAAGGTGAGGGGAGCCATCTACGAGGTCAGCGAACCCTGCCTGAGACAGCTGGACAGATATGAAGCCGGTTACACCCGGTTCAACGTTACCGTCTTCGACGAGGACAACCAGCCGCACCAGGCCGTCACGTATATACAGTCCGGCCGGCTGGAAGAGTCGTCACCTTCGAAAGAATACGGCGAGGTCATACGGCAGGGATACCGCGACTGGG
>CAYVPT010000170.1:999-5975 GCA_964453865.1 uncultured Dehalococcoidaceae bacterium | reverse complement strand
TCCGACGATATTAACTACCGTGGCTACTGGGAGGAGCGGGGCTACTCCGACAGCGGCGACCTGGACAAGGGCTTTTTCGACTAGGCGCCTACCTTTGACACCTCCGCCTGTAAGCTGCTAATCTTGAATAGATATAGTTTACAGGCAGGTAGCTGGCATTAAAGAAACAACCACGGAGTGTAGAGTTCGTTTCCGGTGGACGTATATCGTTCTGCCGATGGTATTTCTCCTTATTACGCTGATTTTAGTCGCGGTTTTCTATCCCAAATTGCCGGACCAGGTAGCCTATAGTTTTCAGGATGCTTCGCCGGATAAGGTATTAAGTCGCGGCGCTTTCATCACCTGGCTGATTATTCCACAATTTCTCTTTACATTAATGGCTTTCATCGTGGTCAGGGTAGTCCTTATGAGCGCGCGTTACTGGCCGGATGAAGACGCACCTATCAGGAAAATATTGCCGGTAATGGGCAATATGGCGGCGCTCCCGCAGGTCATCCTAACCTTTGCTTTACTCCAGTTTTTCATTGATATTGCTTATCAAATACAGCTATTTCACTTATGGGTGTTTGCTATCATCATCATGATAGCCGGCGGCATTGTTCTGGGCGTGGTCTTTGTTCAAGCCTTCCGCCAGTCACGTCGCCTGCGTACTGATAAACCTCAGGAGTGATATCTATGCCAGAGAAAGTGCCCGGTAAGGTCAGTTTAGAAAAGCTCGTTTCACTGTGCCAGCGGCGCGGCTTCATCTTCCCGAGCAGTGATATATACGAGGGATTGTCCGGCTGCTGGGATTACGGTCCCGTGGGCGTGGAACTGAAACGCAACGTGAAAGGAGCCTGGTGGCGTGATGTGGTACGGGAACGTGACGACATCGTGGGGATGGACACCAGTATACTGATGAACTCCAGAGTATGGGAAGCCAGCGGTCACATCGAGAGAATGGTCGACCCGCTGGTCGAGTGCAAGGAATGCCACCAGAGGTGGCGCGCCGATGAACTCAAGGAAAACAAGTGCCCGGCCTGCGGCGGTGAGCTTACCGAGGAACGCCTTTTCAATGTAATGTTCAAGACATTCATCGGGCCGGTGGAAGAAGAAGCCAGCGTGGTTTATTTACGTCCGGAGACGGCCCAGGGCATGTTCGTCAACTTCGCTAATGTCGTTGGGACCAGCCGCAAACGCCTACCCTTCGGGATGGCCCAGATCGGCAAGGCTTTCCGCAACGAGATTACCACCGGAAACTTCATCTTCCGCAGTCGCGAATTCGAGCAGATGGAAATCGAGTACTTCGTCAAGCCGGGAACGGATGAAAAATGGTTCGATTACTGGCTGGAGCAGCGTCTCAATTGGTACGTGAAATACGGCATTAGTAAAGAGCATCTCCAGCTGGACGAACACCCCAAAGAGAAGCTGGCGCACTATGCACAGCGCTGTTGTGACATTACGTACCAGTTCCCGATGGGCTGGGCGGAACTGGAGGGGATTGCCAACCGCACCGATTTTGACCTGAAGCAGCACAACGACGCCAGCGGAAAATCAATGGAATATTACGACGATGAAGCCAAAGAGCACTATCTGCCGTATATAATCGAGCCTTCCGCCGGGGTCGACCGCAGCCTGCTGGCGTTCCTCTGCGATGCCTACGAGGAAGAGCCGGACAAGGATGAAATACGGGTAGTCTTCCACTTTCACCCTGACCTCGCCCCGATAAAAGTGGCGGTACTGCCGCTGAGTCGCAAAGAAAACCTGGCCTCGTTTGCCAGAGACGTCTATAAAGACCTCCGTCCCTGCTTCATGACCCAGTACGACGACACCCAGAGCATCGGGCGGCGCTACCGCCGGCAGGATGAACTGGGCACGCCCTACTGCGTGACCATCGACTTTCAATCGCTGGAAGATAATATGGCTACAATCCGCGAACGCGACTCCATGAACCAGATACGCGTCCCCATCGCAGCGTTGAAGAACACCCTGCTTGCCAAGCTCTCCGGTGAAGACCTCTTCGTGCTGCCGGAAGGCGGGCAGATATGGAAGCGGGAAAGCGGCGGGTAGAAGGACGTGAAATACCAGGCGGTCATCTTCGACCTGGGCGGGACATTATCACGTTCGTCCGTCAGTAACGAATACGTCGATGCCGCCAGAAAAATGGCGAGGGTATGTTCGGCGCCGGTAGATAAGTTCGTGGAGCTATGGTTCGCACATTCCACCGGACTTGGAACGGGCCTTTACGCCACCTCTCGGGATTATATCAAGTATGTCTGCAGCCTTATGAATCTGAATGTACCGGATAAAGCCATCAATCTTGCGGCCTCCATGCCATTTTCGGTAACCCGTCAGGAAATAACGACACCACGTGATGATGCTGTAGAATTACTATCTCATCTGAAGTCTCACGGCTATAAAATCGGGTTGGTAAGCGACTGCGGTCCAGATGTACCGGACATATGGCCGGAAACACCTTTTGCCCCTTATTTTAATGTTACCGTTTTCTCCTGCAACGTCGGCATGAATAAAGCCGACCCTGAAATCTTCCATATTGCCTTGGAAAAACTATCCGTCAAACCGGAAAAGTGTATCTATGTCGCCGACGGCATGAGGAACGAGCTGGCCAACGCTGCCGGGCTGGGGATGACGGCGGTGCAGTTACTCGTGCCGGGAGAAATAAATGACAGCCCCATACGCGAGGACTGGCACGGACCGGTAATATCTTCGTTACAGGAAGTCCTTAATCTGCTAAAATAGCAGCGTAATGGCCATTAATTACTCTTTAATCAGATTAATCCCCGCCGACGAAACACATCGCGAGTTCAGCTATCAGGTAAAGAAAGCCGCCGAAGGTGATTATATTATACAAATCTGGGGCTGGGACGAAAAGGTGCAGAGAGACTTTCATACCTCGGACTGGGAGACAAAAAGACCGCAGATAATCCTGTATGATAACGAACCTATCGGTACGATTTTTATCCTCGAAAATGATGGAGATATACAAATAGGCCAGTTCTTTATTCTACCGGAATACCAGGACAAGAGTATAGGAACATATATCTTAAAAGACATTCTGGATAAAGCCGATGCCTCCGGGGGCGATACCAGACTGGCCTGTCTGGAAAACAATCCGGTCAGTTCACTGTATATACGGCACGGCTTCGAGATTGTAAGAAAAAAAGAGAAGTTCATTTTTATGGAACGAAAACCGGGAGGCTAACATGGCCTGAGGTGTTTAAGAGGGGCGCAGCCCCTCTTTTAAAACAATTCCCCCTCTCCTTCATCCTGCCTCAGAAGGAGAGGGGGACAAAGGGGGTGAGGTTCATTAATAAAAAATACAAGGCCGTTATCTTCGACCTCTTCGGGACTCTGGTGGACAATTTTGTACGTTACGAATACGAAAAAGTCATGGCGGAAATGGCCGCCATTCTTAACGCTCCTTTCGACGAGTTCCATCGCATATGGCTCGATTCGTTCCCCGAGCGCGTTACCGGCGTTCATGCTACACAGAAGGAGAGCATCGAGTATATCTGCCGTGAGTTGGATGTCCGTGTAACGGAAGCTCAGGTGGAGCACGCTTTCCGGGTAAGGCTGGAATACACGAAACACTCGATGGTACCGCGGCCGGATGCCCTGGAAACGCTATCGCGACTGAAAGTGGAGGACTATAGACTGGGGCTTATCAGTGATTGCTCCGGCGAGATACCTATAGTATGGGACAGCACTCCCTTCGCCGGGTACTTCGAGGTGACCGTGTTTTCCTGCGTTGCCGGTATCAAGAAGCCCGACCCCCGTATTTATCACCTGGCTACCGACCCGCTTGGAGTTAAACCGCAGGACTGTTTATATGTCGGCGACGGCAGCAGTAAAGAGCTATCGGGAGCTTTAAAGGTGGGTATGCATCCCGTCCTTATCCGTGACCCCGACGAATCACCGGATGCCCATTACATCGACAGGGAAGACGACTGGCCCGGCGCCAGGATTTCTCGATTACAAGAAGTATTGACCCTGCTGTGATAAAGGCGATATAAGCCACTGATGACACGAGGGTGGTTAGGGTGGGAAAAGATAAGAGACAAGGGGCGGGGGGGACTTCTTGATTTCCATTGACACACTTATTTATACTCACTACAATTAAGCTTATTACAGAATGGAGGGGAGTGAAAGCATGCAGGACTGTTTTTTATGCGATTTAATAGAGAATAAGAAACTGGACAACCTGATAATGGAAAATGAACACGCCATGGTGACTTTCATAGATGAAACAAGGGAAGGACAATGCCTGATTTTCACGAAGAATCACCGGAAGTCAATGACTGAAATGGACATGGACGAATGGAATTCGGTTGCCGAAATAATTATCAAGGTTTCCAAAGCACTGGAAAAGAAATACGATTGTGAAAAAACCTACCTGCTGTGTATCAGCGACAAGGTTAAACATATTCATTTTCATATAATACCCAAACATAAAGACCTGGTCTCTATGGGCTATTACTGTTTTGCGAAGGTATGGGAAGAGGAAGGTAAAAGAGAAACCCCGGAATCCGAACTCAAAGCGCGTGCCAAGGAAATAAAAGCCATCATCGAAAATTCATAGGTTTCCTGACGACAATAACAAACCTTAGCCCCGCCTGTTTCCCCCTACCGGAGAGGCGGGGTAAATCTTTTACGGGATAAGCAGAAGATGATACTGGGTGGTCAGGGTGGGAAAAGATAAGAGGGGAGGTGTAAAGTTAAAATAAATATCACGCTACCTCTAGGGCCTTATGTATTAAACATAATACAATTTACGGCTTGCTTTTTTTAACATTTTTCGTAAATTATATCTAGTTCTTATATTTCTATATGGTCTCCTGTTGATTGGCCTAAGTAGATTTTTTCTTATATACAACAATAGTTCCATATTTATATTATTTTCATCTCTAATTTCTTTGCGGTCTAACAACAAAAAAACAATTCCTATAACTAATAAATATGCAAATGAAAACACGAGA
>CAYVPT010000170.1:0-989 GCA_964453865.1 uncultured Dehalococcoidaceae bacterium | reverse complement strand
GTTGCCAGATAAAAGGTAACTTAACTGCATCTAAAGCGGACTTTAGATCTCTTGAAACGAATACCATATCTAGGCTGGTTATAAATATACCAAACATAAATCCAAATACAACTAATAATAAGTTTTTAAATATATTCATTTTTTACCCCATTTATTGTAAAGTATAAGAAGAGAGTATATATTATTTAAGTAAATCTAACTAAGAATAGTACTCTTAAAGACGAATCTTGACAACCTCTCCTTCGCCATGATAAAGTGAAATATTAACAAAATTATGTAAAGGCTGTGAACCGGAATAGTAAGCCCGGAAGCGGGGCTCAGAGAGTCGGGTAAGGTGTGAGCCGATGCCAGCGCCGGGGCCGAATGGACCTGGGAGCCGCAAACCGAAAGTCTCAGGACGAGTAGGCCTTGCCGCAGGGGAAGCGTTAAAGAATCCCGGGGTATCGTCGCTAAAGACACAGGGACTGTACCCGCTGAGATATCCTCCCGATAACGGAAGGATAAGAAGGGTGGCACCGCGGAAGCATTAGCCCCCGCCCCTTTAGAGGACGGGGGTTTTTTATTTGGGGAAAATTATGTACCAGCCGACGCTCGAAGAAGTGAAAAAACTGAAAGACCGTGGCAACCTGGTACCGGTCTACCGGGAAATCAAGGCCGACCTGGAGACGCCGGTATCGGCGTACCTGAAGATAGCGCGAGGTAAGTACTCATTCCTGCTGGAGAGCGTGGAGGGGGGAGAAAGACTGGCGCGGTACAGCTTCCTGGGGACCGAGCCGGCGAAGATAATCAGCACCGACCGCAGCAAGCCGACCGACCCCTTGAAACTAATCGAGAAGGAATTCGAACGATATAATCCAGTGACCGTAGAGGGACTGCCGCGCTTTCACGGGGGTATGGTGGGGTACTTAAGCTATGAGGTGGCGCGATACTTCGAGAAGCTGCCCTCGCCGGAGTGCGACCCCATAAAGCTACCCGAAGCCAAGCTAATG
>CAYVPT010000169.1:0-5984 GCA_964453865.1 uncultured Dehalococcoidaceae bacterium | reverse complement strand
CCAGGGCGGTCGATTTCAACATGGATATAGAGCGCCCGCCCCGGGAATAATGAGACCCTATGCAGTAGTCTACCTGTCCACCCGGGCCGGATATCGGGGTCGGGCCAATGTGGGTGATGACAACCTGTCCCAGGAGGTCGACCCCCAGGATATTATTTACAGCTACCATATTGTCCTGTGAGGCGATTCTGCCGACGTTGCACTGGGTAGAGATATCACGGAACAGGAAGCTAGGATTATCCCTGACGTATTCCAGAGATTCAATGCTGGCGGGTTCATTTTTACCGTATAGTTGAAGATTGGCTGCGGTTACTATGCCGGTATCGACGTTTTTCCGCCTGCCGGTAATAACACCGCGTTTAACTAAATCGATAGTATAGGAATAAATGACCTCACTGTCAATGCCGAGGTCGTTTTTATCATAAAGGAAATCCCTGATGGCCTCGGCGGCGGTACCCACCCCAATCTGTAGAGTATCGCCGTCATTGATAAGGGTGGCGGCATTGGCGCCGATTACCTGGGCAATCTCGAATTCCTCGGCAGGGGGTGTTTGCCCCAGGAGCTCCGAGCCTTTCGCTCCTCCTCCTTCAGACATCTCAACCAGGTAGTCAATATCGTCAATATCTACGTATTCGCCGTGCACCCAGGTAAGATTGGGGTCGATTTGAGCGACTTTGACTTTAGCCGTCCGGCAGACACTAGGTGAGTACCAGCAGTGGGGTCCAAAGCTGCAGCGGCCGTTTTCATCGGGCGGGGTGAGTTTAAAGTAGAAGAAATCTTTATAATGATAAAGCCGTCCCCGGTCAGGGCACTCCTGCCGGTAGCCGTTACTCAGCCCGAAAATGGTCGGCTGGTAGTCGATTGTCTTCTCGCGCACTCCCTCCCGGGTAGACCTCAGAGTCATGGGGTCCTTGATGCGGAATGCTCTGGACATTTCAGGGTGCTGCCTGGGGTGGAGGAAGGGGTAGTCCTCCACCCAGTGAGAGGTCAGCGTTACATTATCCAGCTCATTATATCGTTCGGCTACCGCCGTCATTATATCCTTGGGCTGGTCCATCATGGCAAAGATGACGTCGGAACCGGACGTTATCAATCCGGCCGCTTCCCTGGCTGTTATCAGCTTATCGCGGTACTTTTCCTGCCACTTCATTCTGTTCTATTTACTCTATCTCGCTTAAAAACCGGCTGCTTAGCTGCCCGGTTCGTCGGCGGCAACGTCACCGGCTATTCTTCCCTGGGTAAATGCCTGCACCGTCATTCTTCCGGTGTAGTAATGGTGGGGTATGCGCTCCAGGCCTCCGGCTATCTCTCCGGCGGCATAGAGTCCCGGAATAACATCGCCGAACTGGTCGACTATCTGGCACTTCGCGTTGATTCTCAGGCCGCCTTTCATCGAAGTCAGGCAAATCTTGTTCTTAACAGCATAGTATGGAGGTGTATCGATTTTCATTACCGGCTTCTCCGGCCAGGCCATTCCCAGCAGGCGCCTGCCGTACTTCTTATCATAACCGTACTTCTCGATATCCGAGTTATACTCGTCAATGGTCGCCTTCAGGGCCTTGGGGTCCATGCCCATTTGTTTAGCCAAATCTTCTACGGTATCCGCCTTGTAAATCGGTTCGCGTGTCTTGCCCGGCGGCGGATTAAGATCCCTGATAGCCTGGTCGGCAACGGAGATGTGCAGACCGGTCGGGTCGTGGTCCAGACATATCTTATGTTTTTCAGTATAGGTGCCCAGTTCTTCCGTTGCTTCATTACCGAATCTCTTCCCGTCCTTGTCCACGGTAATGCCGCCCTGTAAGCTTGCATTGACGAATTGAAGAGTCTCGGCGCCTACGGGCATGGACGGACATACTGCCAGGCCCAAACCATCCGTCCCCGCGCCGATGGCCATCGCCATTTTCAGACCATCACCCTGATGGGTTTTAGGCGCCGTGGAAATTAAGTCAGCAAAGTGCGGTCCAAACTCCTTGACGATTTCCAGATTCTGACTAAAACCTCCGGTCGTCAGAATGACCGCTTTTTTGGCCTTAAAGTTCAATACATTACCGTCGTGCTCAGCGGCAATGCCAATTACGCGTCCACTATCAGGATCCTGGATAAGTTTTTCAGCACGATGATGATACCGAATATCTATATTTTTACCGGCGGCGGCATCCCGGAGGACTTTACAGAGCGCCGGTCCATGGCCTTCGAATTTTATTGAGCGCCTGACGAGGTGTCCCGGGGCCAGCAGCACCCGTTCCGGTTTGGCACCTATGGATTTAAGCCATTCGTAGACTTCCTCCTGTCGGTCTGCCAGTGCTCTCCAGAGCTCGGGGTCGCCGCCACTGACCTTGACGGCTTCCTTGTAAATCTGGTCAGGCGAATCTTCGATGCCCTCGGCTTTCTGCAAGTCAGTGCCGGTAAAGGGCGTACCACCGGCAATCATAGCCAGACTGCTGGCCATGCCCCCCGAAGCCTCCAGAACCATTACCTTGGCTCCTTTGTCATAAGCTGTAATAGCGGCCGGCAAACCGGCGTTTCCGCCGCCTATGACAACAACATCGGCCTCCCCATCCCATTTTTCAGGTACTTTTGATATAGACATACTAATACCTCACATTTTTTTCCTGCCTAATTTTGTTTTAATCTAACGCTAACGCGTACAGGATTTGTCTCTAATTACTCGGCTCATCGGCGGCGACATCACCGGCGATTCTTCCCTGGGTGAAGCACTGGATTGTCATCGTCCCGGTGTAGTACTTCGAGGGGATGCCCATCAGACCACCGGCAATCTCACCGGCGGCGTAGAGACCTGGGATAACATCACCGAACTGGGTGAGTACCTGAGTCTTGCCGTTAATTTTCAGGCCGCCCTTCATCGAGGTCAGGCAGACCTTGCATTTGATGCCGTAGTACGGGGGTGTGTCTAATGTTTGGACCGGTTTACCCGGGTGTGCCATTCCCGCCAGTTTCCGGCCGAATTTGCGGTCGTAGCCATATTTCTCGATGTCCGAATTATATTCGTCCAGAGTCTTCTTAAGACCGCCCGGTTCAATGCCGAGGATTTTTTCCATTTCCTCTATCGTATCCGCCTTGAAGATTTTTTCTTTACCCTTTCTTTTATAGGGATCGGCCTGCCGGGCTTTTTCGTCGGAAATAACAAAATGCAGACCGGTGGGATCTATCTGTATAATGTCATGGTATCTCATGGTGTAGGAGTCCAGGTCGCTGGTGGCTTCGTTTGCCCATCTCTCGCCATGCTTGTCCACGGCTATACCGCCCAGCCCTGAACTCGTCAGTAACGAGCCGGTCTCGGCGCATATCGGCAGCGAGGGGCAAACGGCCAGTCCGATATTGGATGTCCCGGCGCCGATAGACATGGCCATTACCAGACCGTCGCCCTGGTGCTGCGGCGGCGCCGTCGGCACGAGGTCGGCATACTGCGGGCCGTATTCTTTTACGAGGGCTAAATTCTGGCAGAAGCCGCCGGCCGCCAGGATAACAGCCTTCTTTACCTTGAAATTGAGTGTCTTGCCGTCAGCCTCGGCAGCTACGCCGATAACCCGGTTTTTATTACAATCAAAGATAAGTTTTCTGGCGCGGTGCTTGTAGCGGACATCTATTTTCGTATTTTTCAGGGCTTTCCGGAGAGTGTTGCACAGGCCGACGCCGTGGCCTTCAAATCGTACCGAGCGGATGACTTTGTGCCCTGGAGCCAGTTGCAGCACATCGGGCTTTGCTCCAATGGATAAAAGCCATTTGAAAACTTCCTGCTGCCGGTCGACTAAAGCCCTCCAAAGCTCCGGAGAGCCACCACCCACAGCCAGAGCCTCCTCGTACATCTGGTCGGGTGAATCTTCGATGCCCTGTTCTTTCTGGAAGTCTGTACCGGCGAAAGGCGTGCCGCCGGCGATCATGGCCAAGCTACTGGACATTCCGTTCGAGGCCTCAAGCAATATCACCGAGACCCCCTTGTCGTATGCTGTAATGGCTGCCGGTATTCCGGTATTACCACCACCTACAACAACTACATCAGCTTCGCCATCCCATTTCTTTGGAATCTCTGAGAAAGTCACATGAGTACCTCCTTTCAATTACCAAAACTCAAAGCCCCGATAGGCCTGTCAGGCGGTAGTGATGATATTCGATATCATCATGTCTTTAACCGGCATCTTGGTCATTATTTCAGCGCCTTCGTCACCCACGACAAGCATCTCTTCCAGCTTGGTCCTGCCCACTGCCGGGTCGGATTCCATAGCCTCTACAGCCATGGTCATACCCTTTTCGAGTACCATGGGATGATCGAATGACCAAAGCCGGTTGATGATCGGATATTCGTAGAGCCACAGGCCGAGACCATGTGCCAAATCCTCGCACCATGTATGCGCTTCCGATGGATACCCTCTCTCCTTGGCAGGCAGCCAGAACTTGGCAGCATCGGCCGTGGTTGCCCCGGGCTTGATAGCTTCGATTACATTATGAACCCGCTCGTAACTCCGCTTGTGCAAGTCCTTCTCTTTATCGTTAGGCTTTCTGCCGACGATAATGTTACGGTAGTAGCAGGTATTATATCCCAGATAGGTAATACGGCAAAAGTCGACGGTTATAACGTCGCCAACCTGTACTATTCCTGTGTTACGGGCGCCTCCCAGTACTCCCCAGACATCCTCGGCGCCGGCGCTGTACATCGCCTTATTGGCCACGGCAATAAGGTCCCGTCCCATGACTCCCGGCTTAAGCGCCTCGTACAGAGCGTACCAGCCTACTTCGGAAATGGCGACCGCCATCATCATGCAGTATATTTCGTCTTCTGTCTTGACCGCCCGCGCCTCCAGCATCGGTGTCATAACGTCGACGGTCTCGATACCCGCTTCCTTAAGCGCCTGCTTGCCGGGTTCGTCGAGTTTGTCGATGCCCAGTTTCTCCTTTTCGAGACCTTTAGCTTTCAAGTCATCCTTAACCGACTGGGCGAATTTCTGGGCCATTTCCCATGTAGCGTCCGGCCCGCAGGCTTCGTCAGCCCACAAAATAGCCATTTTAAGGTTTTCGGGTTTTACCCAGGGGCACTTCCCGAAGAGAGCACCGGGTGGCAGCTCGTAAATGACGGGGTCGTGTTCGGCAAAAGCAACGGTATACCTGAGCTGGTCGATGAAATTTACCGCCTTGGTACTGGTGACATAACGCATGTTTTCCGGACGCATCAACAGGCAGGCAGCTATGCCGTGTTTCTTCAGGGAAGCCTGGGCTTTAGCCAGCCTTTCCTCTCTCATGCGGGCGGTGTTGATTCTTTCCGCCCAGTCAACTGCTTCCGGCCCGCCGAACGGCCGTACTATAAATTTTGCCATTAGCCTCCTCCTTCACCGGAGATAATTAATCCTTGTCGTAATGCGATTTTAATAGGCCTTTGGCGAGAAATCAAGTTTGAGCTTAATTCTTGGTTTTCAGGCTACCTTGAATCCCAGTTCCCGGGCAACTTTTTTTCTGTGGAATCTGGCATCGCCAAAGGCGAGTTCGGCGGCTTTCGCACGTCGAAAGTACAGCGGCATATCGTGGTCTTCTATAATAGATACGCCCCCGTGTGCCTGTGTGCCCAGAGCAACCACCCGCTGGTAGGCATCGCTTGCCCACGCCTTGGTTATAGCGGCTTCGCTGGAGTAGGGGCGCCCGGTACTTACCCTCCAGGCTGCCTCATAAGCCGCCGCCCGGGAGCCTTCGGTTTCTACCAGCATATAGACACAGTGGTGCTGTACTGCCTGGAAAACGCCGACAGGGGCATCAAACTGTACTCTTTCTTTGACATAGGCAACCGTCATATCCAGCGCTACCTGCATACCCCCCACCATCTCACAGCTTTTGGCGATGGCTGCCCGTTCGATTATTTTCTGGACATCCGCCCAGCCCTGGTTTAGCTTACCGAGGATATTCTCCCCGGGTACTTTAACGTCTTTGAAAACTACCTCGCACTGCTTGTCTCTGGCTATAGTCTCCAGTACGGTTTT
>CAYVPT010000168.1:1663-6004 GCA_964453865.1 uncultured Dehalococcoidaceae bacterium | reverse complement strand
TTGACTATATCAACGCCCACGGCACCTCCACGCCACTGAACGACGCCATGGAAACCAAAGCCATCAAGACGGCTATGGGTGAGTACGCTAAAAAAGTCCCCGTCAGTTCAACCAAGTCGATGACCGGGCACCTTATCGGATGTGCCGGGGCTATCGAACCGGCTATCTGTATCATGACAATACTGAAGGGAATGATTCCGCCGACGATTAACTATGAGTATCCAGACCCCGAATGCGACCTGGACTTCGTGCCGAACCAAGCCCGTCCGGCGGATGTCACCACTGCCCTGACCAACTCTTTCGGCTTTGGCGGACACAATTCGGTTCTAATATTACGGAAGGTTACCGAGGAATAGATTGAGTCACAGTCGCTGGAACTTGCTACCTCCTGTTGAAAACCTCCCCGATAAGGACAGCGGTTCCAGCTATCCCCCTTTACTGGTGCAACTCCTTTACAATCGCGGCGTGACTCGACCTCAGGACTTCTCGTCCTTCCTGGCCAGTGACGCAAGCCTGATGGGCGACCCCCTGCTGCTGCCGGATATACAGAACGCCGTATCCAGAATCTACCAGGCCCTGCTTTCCGGAGAGACTATCGGTGTTTACGGAGACTTTGACGCCGATGGCATTACCGCCACCGCCACTCTCGTCCAGGGAATAACACTCCTCGGGGGTAAGGCAATCCCCTACATTCCCCACCGCCAGACGGAGGGGCACGGCCTGACTACCACCGTCCTGAAAAAACTTTACGACCAGGGCGTCACTCTGGTTATTACCGTCGACTGCGGCGTTACCGATGTGGCGGAGGTAAAAAAGGCCGGAAAAATGGGACTGGATATCATCATCACCGACCACCACAGTCCGCTGGAAAAAATCCCGGAAGCTGTCGCCGTTATCGACCCCAAGCTGAAAAACTCGACTTACCCTTATTCGAATCTGGCGGGGGTGGGGGTGGCTTTTAAGCTGCTCCAGGCCCTGTTCCAGAGCCTGGGCAAGGAGACGCAGATAACCGGACTAACCGACCTGGTAGCCATCGGTACCATCGCCGATATGTCGCCGCCGCTGGGAGAGAACCGCTACCTGATTAATGAGGGACTGAGGCAAATGAACACCAATCCCCGACCCGGCCTCCGCGAACTGATTACACAGACCAGACTGGAAGCCGGGAGTATCGATGCGGACAGAATTTCCTGGGTTATCGGCCCGTGTCTGAACGCCGCCGGCAGGCTGGCCGACGGACTGATCGGTTATAACCTGCTGATGACAGAATCGGATAAAGAAGCCCAGGAGCTGGCGTTGTGGCTTACTAAAAAGAACGAGGAACGGCAGCGCCTGACCACGACGACGCTGGTACGGGCCAGGGAGCAGGTCATTGCCCAGGGGCTGCCGCCGCTGCTGCTCACGGCCGACAAGGATTACCCGATGGGTATCGCCGGACTGGTGGCGAGCCGGCTTACCGAGGAATTTTACCGGCCGTCGGTGGTCATACACACCGCGGATACGGTCTGTCACGGGAGCTGCCGCAGCATACCGGAGTTCGATATCATCGCGGCGCTTAACAGGTTCAGCCGGTTTTTGACCCGCTACGGCGGGCACGCGCAGGCAGCCGGCTTTACCATGCCCACCAAAGATTTACCGGAGCTTCAATGGGAACTCGGTGTGCTGGCCAGAGAACAGCTAAAAGGAGTTATCCTCCAACCCCATCTGGATATCGACGCCCTGGTAACCCTGCCCGAACTCGGCGGTGATACCTACGAGACGACACAACGGCTGGCGCCCTTCGGCATCGGCAACCCGGTACCCTCTTTTCTCAGTCGAGGCGTGGAGGTACTGGAAAGGCGTACCATGGGCAACAACGGCGAGCACCTGAGGATGAAGTTAAAGCAGGGAGGCACCACCTGGGATAGCGTCGCCTTCCGGCTGGGCAGTCACCAGTCCGAATTTGCCCCGCGTATCGATATTGTCTATAACCTGGAAATAGACCGCTGGGGCGGGAAAGAGCAGTTAAGACTTAATATACTGGACTTCAAGAAGAGCGAGTCATTATGAAAAACCCGAACGAACCCTACCCGGGCCGTCAATTGTTCCTCGGGGTAACCAAAGATGAAAGGCCTGCTTTCGCCTATCTGGTCACCGGACGCAGTCCGCAGAGCCGGGAGAGAAAGGCGACACCGCAGGAAAACAGCGTTATTATGGGGCCTATCGGTCATCAGCCTTATGACCCCTTGCGGCATTACACCGCCGTTAAATACGATAATGATATCGGACTGCTGGTGGTAAGCAACGGCATTCAGACCGGGGCTATCTTCGAAACGTATAAACTCCTGTTCCACACGGGGTCGGCACCTGTAAAAAGCTACCTGAAAAAGATAATGGACGGCGCCCGTGCCGAGCCGGACAGCCTGAATACCCCCAGAATCGCCGGAGTCGTTACCAATATCCCGGGAAAGACCGGGCCTGTCTTTCTCATGAGTATCAAGATTGCCGGAAAGCCCGCATTCGCCTGGGAACTGACCTTTGAGCCGGGTGCGCTGGCGGGAGTCAGTACGTATCAGGGCGACATGGAAAGCCCGGAGGCGTTCGATGCCGAAAGCCATCCCGCGCCGTTACGGTGCGACGTGAATAAACCGGAGGAACTGGCGGACTACATTTATAAAATCTCGGCGGCATCATACAAGGGTGACGATATAAGGGTGTGCGCTATCGGCGGCATACGTTCTGGAGACAACCATATCTGGGAGGTAGCCGTAATTAACCGGCACGAGGATTAATCAGAATATCCAAGTCTATCACGGCATTTCCTCCTCTTCCGTAACTTCAGCCTCGCCTTTTTTAATCCACCTCGTCCGCAGAGCCATCAGGGTGATGGTGACAATTAAAACGACAATCGAGATAAGTTGGGCTTCGTGCAGGCCGAACAGCAGCTCTTTGCCCTCCCGGATAAAGTCGATGCCCAGTCGCCAAACGGCGTAAAAAGTTAGGTAGATAAGGAACAGAGAACCGTCCGGGCGGAACCGTTTCCGCAGCAGCAGCAGCACCCCGAAGATAATCAGGTTGTAGATAATCTCGTAAATCTGCGTGGGATGTATCGGAATGCCGATGGGCGCGTTAGTATTCGGGCTGGTGTAAACAACCGCACAGAAAATATCCGTTCCCACGCCGTAGCAGCAGCCGTTCAGCGTACAGCCCACCCGGCCGATAGCCTGAGCCAGGATAATGCCGGGGGCTATCATGTCCGCCAGGTAGCCGAAGGATATTTTCCGGATTTTACTGTAAATCCAGATGCCCAGCGCGGCTCCGAGGACAGCGCCGTAGATGGTCAGCCCCTCGCCGAACCGGGAGAATATCAGCCCCGGATTGTCCATGTAATAGTCCCACAGGTCGATGACATGGAGCAGGCGGGAAAATATTACGCCGGAGATAATGCCGACCAGGGCGGCGCTGATTACCGTATCATAAGAAAGCTTGGCGCCCTTTTTCACGGCGACCAGCGCCCAGACAACCAGGGTCACCACCGCCAGGGCTACCATGATGCCATACCACGCTACCGCAATTGAGCCGAGGTGGAAAGCCACCGGGTCGACGCCGATATACATTATTTCACCTCCGGTCTATCATGAGCTATAAAATAGCTATTTTTAAGTTATTTGCCCACCCACCACCGAGATTCTTCGGTCGCTCCGCTCCCTCTGAACGACAGGCGAAAATAATCACGAACACAGCGCCTCGACGAAGGCGTTAGCGTCAAAGTCTACCATATCTTCGAGTCCCTCGCCAACACCGATGAACTGAATAGGGACTTTGAGTTCGTCACAGATAGCCAGGATGATACCGCCCCTGGCCGTGCCGTCGAGTTTGGCGATAAAAATGCCGGTCACCCCGACCGCCTCGGTGAAGTACCTGGCCTGGGTAAGACCGTTCTGGCCGGTGGTGGCGTCCAGCACCAGGAGCACCTCGTGCGGAGCGGTGGTGTCCAGCTTGGCGGCCACCCGTCTGACTTTCTTCAGTTCCTCCATGAGATTAAACTTGGTGTGCAGTCGGCCGGCGGTATCGATAATAACCACGTCCGCCCCCCGGTTCTTCCCCGCCTGCAAAGCGTCGTAAACTACCGCCCCGGGGTCGGCGCCGGGCTGGTGGGCGATAACGTCCACGCCCACTCTTTCCCCCTGCTTCTTGAGCTGGTCGATGGCCGCGGCGCGGAAGGTATCCGCCGCCGCCAGGAGGACGTTTTTACCGTCTTTCTTCATCTTATAAGCCAGTTTGGCGATAGAGGTGGTCTTACCGCTGCCGTTGACGCCGACAACCAGGACGACTTCAGGGGGCGTGATATCTGCTGCCGTT
>CAYVPT010000168.1:218-1653 GCA_964453865.1 uncultured Dehalococcoidaceae bacterium | reverse complement strand
GAGGACCAATGAGTATTTTCACCCTCTCGGCTTTGAGGACGGCGCTTACCTGAGAGCCGTCCAGTTTTTCTTCTTCGGCGCGCTGCCTGACGGCGTCAATGAGCTTTTCCGTGGTATTTACACCCACATCCGCCGAGATAAGCAGCTCTTCAAGCTCTTCCCAGACCTCTTTGCCGATAGAAGCGCGGTCGAAAAGACTCATCGCCCGGCCGAACCAGGTATCATGGGAACGCTTTAAGGCTTTCTGGAAGATATTGATTAGATTTACCCCCTCATTTTTCAGCTACGGGCTTAAACCTTCCGAATCATTTCTACTTGGCAACATGGCTTTTCCTGGCTGGTTCTAAAAATATATCCTCTTGGGCGGTGTGTTTTTCTATCAACTTGCGTATTCTATTGAATATTTTTCTGATGTTTAAAGCACTTTGAGTCAAATCTTCCCGACCCAGTTCTTTTTCCACGGCATTATTGGCTAGGGCGATGGCATCATCCACCATTTTTTTTATTTCATCGTGTTCATTCATCGTTTCTTCGACCAGGGCATTATCCTTAAATTCACGGAAAATACGTTCGTCCAGCTCGATATGTCGTTGCACAGCATCACGGAAATCCCACAGTCCCCAGCGATAAATCCATATCCGTTCCCTAATCTGGATTTTTTGCCTGGCTAGGTTTCCCAGATTTTTAGCGATGAACTTCATATGCGCCCGAATGCCTTCATGCTCTCTCAACAAGCGCTCTCTTTCTTTGTCGGTAGATTCCATAATACCCTACTCCTTTTAAAAGAGGAGCTACTGCCCCTCTCAGACACCCTGTTTATAGTATATCGGAGTTGGGAGGGGAAATAAAGCTACGGGCTAAGCAGAAGATGACGCTGGGCAGCCTAGGTGGGAATAGATAAGAAGCGAGGGGGGAGGGTAATGTATCACCCATCTCCCGGCGTGATTATCCCAATCTATCCCCCTAGCCCCCTTCCTTTGATAAAGGAAGGGGGGATTCTTACAAATGAAATCCTGCGTCTTGTTGGTTCTATCTACAAAGGCTAGTGATGAGGTGCGTAGAGAGAAAGAACGGCCGCCTCCTTTTCCCCCCTCCACCCGGGGATTTCCAAGAGTTATATACCGAGATAAGCCGAAGATGTAACTGGGCGGTCAGGGTGGGAATAGATGAGAAGCGAAAAAAGTGGCTTTGGGGAAGAACCAACACTATTTTCTTGACTCAACTGTTGATATTGATATAATAAACTAACACTTATATATATAAAGAAACGTGTACAAATGAAATATAAATATGATGCTTTCATCTGTCATGCTAGTGAAGATAAAGACTCATTTGTTCGCAAATTAGCTGAGGAACTCAGGACAAAAGGGTTGAATATATGGTATGACGAATTCACCTTAACCATTGGAGATAGCCTATTTAAAAAAATTAATGA
>CAYVPT010000168.1:0-208 GCA_964453865.1 uncultured Dehalococcoidaceae bacterium | reverse complement strand
ATACGGTATTGTTATATTTAGTAAAGCATTTTTCGATAAAAAGTGGCCTAGAAAAGAACTGGAAGGTTTAGTAGCACTTGAAGAAAATGGTCAGAAAAAGATATTGCCTGTATGGTTGGATATACAGCGTAATGATATTCTTAAAACCTATCCTATCTTAGCAGATCTATATGCAGCAGATGCATCAAAAGGGATACAGCCTGTAATT
>CAYVPT010000167.1:5762-6014 GCA_964453865.1 uncultured Dehalococcoidaceae bacterium | reverse complement strand
GGGGCAAGGTGGTTAAAATCAGCGGGGGCGGTAGCGTTGGTCAACGCCTGATGGACATGGGACTCGTCACCGGGAGCGAGGTGGAGATGCAGGGAGTCGCCCCGCTGGGAGACCCCATCGAAATCAGGGTCAAGGGCTATAATCTGACCCTGCGTAAAGAAGAAGCCGCCGGTATCACCGTGGAGGTAGCCTAGATGACGGAGCGCAGTATGCCTTTGTCCCTGGCCGGTGCCGGAAAACTACTGACGGTAA
>CAYVPT010000167.1:0-5752 GCA_964453865.1 uncultured Dehalococcoidaceae bacterium | reverse complement strand
ACTGGCCGATATGGGCCTGACCACCGGCGCTCAGGTAATGGTGATGAGCGGCTGCCACCCGGGCCCGCTGCTCATCGATATCCGGGGCTCAAGGCTTGGCCTGGGTTTCGGCGTCGCTCAGAAAGTAATGGTAAAGGAAGGCAGAAGATGAACAGGAAGCAGATTGTGGTCGCCCTGGCCGGCAACCCCAACTCGGGTAAGACAACGCTCTTTAATAATCTCACCGGGGCCAGGCAGCACGTCGGCAACTGGCCGGGCGTGACCGTGGAAAAGAAAGAGGGAAGCTGTAGCTTTAACGGGCGTAGCATCAAGGTGGTTGACCTGCCCGGCGTCTACAGCCTGACCGCCTACTCCCCCGACGAGGTGGTCGCCAGGAACTTCATTATCGAGGAAAAGCCGGACGTGGTCGTGGATATCGTCGATGCTTCAAATTTAGAGAGGAATCTCTATCTGGCCGTGCAGATTATGGAGATGGGGGTGCCGCTTATCCTCGCCCTCAATATGATGGACGAGGTGGAAGCGAAGCGGTACAAGATTGACGTTAAGGCTATCTCATGGGAGATGGGCGTACCGGTCATCCCCATGGTGGCCAACCGTAATAAGGGAACCATCGACCTTCTCGGGGAGATAGTCGAGGTGGCCGGGAAAAAAGAGAAGGCCCAGGGCGTGCGTATTGAGTATGACCGGGAGGTGGAAACGCAAATATCACGTCTCGAAGAGGCTCTCTCGTCCAGCCCGCTGGCGTCGGTCTACTCGCCGCGCTGGTTGGCAATCAAGCTCATCGAGGGTGACGCAGAGGTCTTAAAGAAGTTCGAGGAGGTGGCAAGTGGCTAACGCAAATGTATTAAAGGTCAGGGAGGAAAGCCTGGCTCATTTGAAAAAGGTCTACGGCGACGACGCTGAGATGCTCATCGCCGATGGACGCTACGGATTTATCAGTGGGCTGCTCAAGGACGCCTTGAAGAAACCCCCGGTGGAGCGTAGGAGCTTCTCGGATAAGCTGGATAAACTCGTCATCAACCGCTGGCTGGGGATTCCCATATTCCTGGCTTTAATGTACGGCGTGTTTCAGTTCGTCTTCACCCTGTCGGTGCCCTTCATGGACTGGATAGACGCCTTCTTCAGATGGCTGGGGGTCTACGCCGCCAATATCCAGCCGGAGTGGCTGGGCTCGCTGGTGGCCGACGGCATTATCGGCGGCGTCGGCTCGGTGTTGATATTCATCCCGCCGATATTCCTGCTGTTCATCGCCATCTCTGTCCTAGAAGACTCCGGCTACATGGCCCGCGCCGCCTTCGTCATGGACAGGCTGATGCACAAGATCGGCCTGCACGGGCGCTCCTTCATCCCGATGATTCTGGGATTCGGCTGCAACATACCGGGCATCATGGCCTGCCGCACCATCGAGAATCCCAAAGACCGCTTGACCACCATGCTCATCAATCCCTTCATGCTCTGCGGGGCGCGGCTGCCCATCTTCGTGCTGCTGGTGGGAGCTTTCTTCACCGCCTACCAGGGGCTGGTTATGTTTTCCATGTACCTGCTCGGTATTCTGGTAGCCATCGCCGCGGCCTTCGTCTTACGCAAGACCATTCTCAAGGGAGAGAGCGGCCATTTCGTGATGGAGTTACCTCCTTACCGGCTACCCACCGTTTCGGGAGTTATCATCCACATGTGGGAGCGGGGGCGGATGTTCCTGACCAAGGCCGGCACCATCATCCTGGGAGTAGTGGTGGTGGTCTGGTTCCTGAGCAGCATGCCCTGGGGCGTGGAGTACGCCAGCGCCGATAGCTGGATAGGCCACATCGGCAGCTTCATCGCCCCGGTCTTCGCCCCGGCCGGTTTCGGCCAGTGGCAGGCCGCCGTTAGCCTTATCTTCGGCTTCTTGGCCAAGGAGGTCGTTATCGGCACCATGGGCGCTATCTTCGCCGTTGAGGAAGGCGTACTGGGAGGCGCCATCGCGACACAGCTCGGCTGGACATCGCTGGTCGCCCTGTCGTTCATGGTCTTCTGCCTGCTCTACGTGCCCTGCGTGGCGGCGCTCGGTGCCATCCGCGGCGAGACGAAGTCATGGAAATGGACGGGGTTCGCCGCCCTCTATACCACCGCCGTCGCCTGGGTGCTAGCCGTGCTGGTCTATCAGGTCGGCAGCCTGTTTGTGTAGCGAGCAGGACAAGGAGGATAGATGCTTTCTCAGATTTTAAGGGGGTTCCGGGAATCCGGCGAAGTGATTAACATCAGCGAGCTTGGCCAACGCCTCGGTATATCACGGGGCGCCCTGGACGGTATGATGGAGACGTTGGTGCGGTAGGGTAAACTGCGCGAGGTGGCCGGGGCTCCGGGC
The DNA here is from genome assembly GCA_964453865.1 of uncultured Dehalococcoidaceae bacterium. Classification (GTDB taxonomy): domain Bacteria; phylum Chloroflexota; class Dehalococcoidia; order Dehalococcoidales; family RBG-16-60-22; genus CAYVPT01. The sequence goes on along the minus strand of CAYVPT010000167.1, from coordinate 3,408 downwards.
GGCGCTAGCCTTTTGCCGTCATTACCGATTTGCTGGCAGCCCTGACGATGGGGGCAATAAGCTGGAAGGCGAGTCTGGAAACACTCATCTTGGCTATCTTCGTTATCGTCGGGATAAGAGTGGCCGGTTTGATTTCGGCGAAGGTATTCTAGAACTACGGGCAGTGGTTGTTGTGCACCGGCGAATTCATCTGAAGTAGTACAGGGTGACGATACAAAGATGAAACCAAAAAGTTAAAAAAGGTTATTAGAAATGGGACTGACGAACTATATCATAGCCCAGGCCAGGAAGCCTACAGGAAATTTCGGTAGGTTTTTTGCCATGTCAATGAATAGAGGTCATTGGCCGGTTACACGGTGGGGATTAAGCCACGTAAAAATCAAGAAAAGCGATACGATTCTTGATATCGGTTGCGGTGGTGGTAAAACCGTCAACCATCTGGTGGTAATGGCACCGGAAGGGAAAGTATGCGGCATAGACTACTCTTAAGCCTGCGTAGCGGTGGCAACCAGCGTCAACCAGAGATATATCAATACCGGGCGTGTCGAGATATTACGTGCTTCCGTAGAGTCTCTACCCTTCTCCGACGATATGTTTGACCTTGTCACGGCGGTGGAAACCTACTATTTCTGGCCTGACCTGGTCGAGAATCTCAAGGAAATACGCCGCGTACTAAAGCCCGGGGGGGCACTTGATACTTATTAACGAAGCCTACCGGGACGATAAATTTGAGAAAAGGAACTCAAGATGGGCGAAAGCTGGTAATTTCACCTATCATCTGCCGGATGAGTTTAAGACTTTCCTTAAAGATGCCGGTTATTCACACATACAAATCAATGTACTGCCAGATAAAAATTGGCTTGTTGCAGCGGGAGTAAAAAATGATGACTAATGATTATTACCTAGCAAATACTCGCTCGTTCCGCAAACTGGCTCCTTTCTATAATCTGATTGCGTCCCCTCTAGCCAAGGTAAGGAGGCGGGTAGTGAGATTATCTGGAGCAAAGACAGGGAATAAGGTATTGGATGTTTGTACCGGAACGGGGTCGCAGGCGTATGCCTTTGGGAGAATAGGATGTCATGTCACCGGAATTGATATATCACCGGATATGTTACAGGTTGCGAAACGAAAGAATACCTGCAAAAACGTAAAATTCCAGATTGCCGATGCTACCAGCTTACCGTTTGAGGATAAGCAATTCGCTGTCGCGCCCATCTCCCTGGCCCTGCATGATATGCCGCGCGAGGTCAGGCCCCGGGTACTGGAAGAAATGAAAAGGGTAAGCCAGCGGCTTGTGGTGGCCGATTACCACATTCCCGAGAACAAGGTGGAAAGGTGGTTCCATGTGTCCTTCACTGCTTGTTACGAACTCGGATACTACCGGGATTTCGCTAAGCAAGACCTCAAGGGGTTATTGCAGCAACACGGTTTGAAGGTAATCCGGGAAGGCTACGGGCTGATTAATTTTATCAAGATATTCGTTTGCGAGAGCGAATTATCTGAATTTGTTGATATTTAGCAGGCCAATTTATTGTAGTACTGACCTTGAATTTCCAGTGTTCTCCGGCTATGCTCAAAACAGTTTACAAAACCGGAGGGCACTATGAATTTTTACGGTCTGGCAATAGGTGTCATTATGATACTGGCGATAGGTTTCGGTCATATACTCGTTGTTAAGTGGGAATACTACTGGGGAGCTAAATCTTGGCCGGGGATGCTTGCCATCGGTCTAGGCCTGATTATATGGTCGCTCTTTGTTGATAATATGCTCGTATCCGGTGCTCTTGGTATGTTAGGAGCCACGTTGATGTGGGGTATTCATGAGTTTCAGAAGCAACGAAAACGGGTGGAACAAGGATTGTTCCCCCGCAATCCGGGCAGGAAGACTTGAATTTCACAAGCAGAATTCTTTTTGTAAAATGTTGAGGGAAATATCATGGAAGTGAATCTTGGGTTTGCTATGTTGCTCACCGTTCTGGCCGGTCTCTCCACTGGAATCGGCAGCTCCATTGCCTTTTTCATCCGTCGGCCGAAATACTCTTACCTGTCTTTTCTGCTGGGTCTTTCCGCCGGCGTCATGGTATATATATCCTTTACCGAGCTTCTTGGCACAGCCATAGCCGAAGTCGGCTTCCTTAAGGCCAATATTGCCTTTTTCGTCGGTATAATCGTCTTTGCCGCCATAGATATACTGATTCCTCACTCCTACGAAGAGGAATCGGCCGATGATGCCCGCTTCGGCGCTACCAAAGAAAAAGTGACGGGTTCTGGTTCATCCCCGGCAGCATCCCTCTCTTCTCTGAAGAGAGGCGGCATCTTCATCGCTATTGGCATCGCCATCCACAACTTCCCGGAAGGTATGATTACCTTCGCCTCCGCCGTTACCGGCGATGTTTCACTCGGTATCATGATAGCCGTAGCCGTGGCCGTCCATAATATTCCCGAAGGTATCGCGGTATCGGTGCCGATTCTCTACGCTACCGGTAGCCGTCGGAAAGCCTTTACCTACTCATTTCTATCCGGGGTCGCCGAACCCGTCGGCGCACTCATCGGCTATGCGTTGCTTTTACCTTTCCTGACATCAGAGGTGCTCTCGACCACGCTCGCCTTCGTGGCTGGCATCATGGTCTATATCAGCTTCGACGAGATACTCCCTATGGCCCACCGCTACGGGCGGGAGCATCTGGTTATCCTGGGAGTCATTGTCGGCATGGGCATTATGGCTCTCAGCCTGTTCCTATTACGCTAGTTCCCGGAGAGACTCAACCTATCTACATAAGGCGTAGGCACGTCTACTATTTAACAAATGTCCAGATTGTTAGCCGGGTAACAGAGAATTATAAAGTGAAATATTTACATCATTAGTAAAAGTATTCACACTATTAGTATTTAAAGGACTATAAAGGGCACAAATTAACTAAAAACTTGTTGTTGGTCAACGTTATTTCAATATAAAGGATAAAAACTATATCACACAGGATACTTTTGCTCTGGAAAAAAACAGCTATAATAACGACTTTTTACGGTAGAGAGATCATTTACGAGCCATATACATAACTCTTCGTTGGAAATTTATGGAAGAAGGATGGTGGAACCGGGGGTACAATAGGCAGAACTTTTTCTATCTCCTTCGCGTTAAACATCTAAATTATTATTGGCTTTAGGTCATAAAGCAAGCTTATGTTACCTATGATATCGAAAAGTTCTTTAGCTTACGTTTTATGCTAAGAGATTGTGACTTGAAGGTAGCTATATCCAATGTCAAACAATTGATTGTTTTCGTAGTGAAGTATAGAATTAGATAACCAAAAGATGGTAAGAAGGGTAAAATGTTAGACAAGGCCTTCTTTAGCCCTCGTTCGGTAGCCGTAATTGGAGCAGCTCGGGAGCCGCACAAATTGGGGTAT
>CAYVPT010000166.1:0-6023 GCA_964453865.1 uncultured Dehalococcoidaceae bacterium | reverse complement strand
ATGCCTTCTGTGACCGGATACAGGCAGGAGGCTACGAATTTGAAACTCTTGCCTTCGTCTTCACTTACCTCGACGGTACAGAGACGGCAGGCGCCATAGGGTCGGACTGCCGGATGGTAACATAGAGCCGGAATATTGCCGATTCCCTCCTGGTGTTGCAGGGCCTCGTATATAGTCTGCCCGCTCGATACGACGACATTTTTATCATCGACAGAGAAGTGAACGACATTGCTATCTTCGACATCCTCTATATCGACTGTTGTTTCGCTGCTAATCCAGTATTTAGTCATTGTATTCTCCTTTTAACCTTTTATTACAGCATCGAACTTGCAAGAGTCATAGCAGGCCCCGCATTTGATGCACATTCCCTGATTAATCGTGTGGGGCTCTTTCTTTTCTCCACTGATAGCGTTGGTGGAGCAGGCGCGTACGCAGGCACCGCAGCCCGTACACTTATCGGTGTCAATACTGTACTCTATTAGTTCCCGACAAACACCGGCCGGACATTTTTTATCGTTGATGTGTGCCAGGTATTCGTCTTTGAAGTACTTGAGTGTGGACAGCACGGGATTGGCCGCCGAGCGTCCCAGGGCACAGAGAGCGCCATTGCTGAGTATTTCACCCAGGTCGGCCATAGCATCCAGATCTTCCGGTTTGCCATCGCCATGGGTAATCCTGTTAAGGATGTCACTCATCTTGGCCAGTCCTTCCCGACAGGGCACGCACTTGCCGCAGGATTCACCTTTCAGGAACTCGATGAAGTACCGGGCGACATCAACCATGCAGTTGTCCTCGTCCATTACTATCATCCCGCCGGAGCCCATCATCGACCCCAGTTTGGTCAGTTCATCGAAATCAACCGGCGTATCCAGAAACTCTTCCGGGATGCAGCCGCCGGAGGGACCACCGGTCTGCACCGCTTTGAATTTCTTGCCTCCGGGGATGCCCCCGCCGATGTCATGTATCATTTCCCTCAGGGTGATGCCCATGGGAACTTCTACCAGTCCGGAGTTATTTATCTTGCCGACCAGTGAGAATATCATGGTTCCCTTACTGCCGGCGGTACCGATTTTTGCGTACCAGTCGGCACCCTTGTTGATTATCAGCGGTATATTTGCCCAGGTTTTAACGTTGTTCAGGAGGCTGGGCTTGTCCCAGAGACCTTTCTCGGACATATGGGTGTATTTGGCTTTTGGTTCACCTATCTTACCTTCCAGAGAGGCTATCAGGGCGCTGGACTCGCCGCAGACGAAGGCGCCGCCGCCTTTATTAATGGTTATGGTAAAATCGAAGCCAGACCCAAGTATGTTTTCCCCGAGTAGGCCGTAGTCCTTGGCTTGATCCAAAGCTATCCTGGCGTGTTCTACCGCTAGGGGATATTCGTTGCGTACGTATATAAAGCCTTGATTGGAACCGGTGGCATAGGCACCGATAATCATTCCCTCGATAACGCTGTGCGGATTTCCCTCCAGGATACTGCGGTCCTGATAAGCGCCGGGATCGCCCTCATCGGCGTTGCAAAGCACATATTTTACAGGGCCCTCGGCTTTATAGCATGACTGCCACTTCCTGCCGGTGGGAAAACCGCCGCCGCCCCTGCCTCTTAGCCCCGAATCGGTTACTTCTCTGATGATTTTCTCCGGGGTTAACTGGAAAAGGGCCTTACTTAGAGCGGAATAGCCTCCCGCGGCAATATATTGCTCGATATCGGTAGGGTCTATCTCGCCGTTAGCGCCCAGAATATAGCGGGTCTGTCTTTTATAGAATGGAACATCGGGTTCGTAAGTAATTTCCTTGTCTGTGGCCGGGTCCGTATAGAGTAGCCGCTTGACGACCTTTCCCTGAAGGACTGTTTCAGCGATGATTTCCGGGGTATCCTCCGGCTGTACGTGCTGGTAAAAGACCTTCTGGGGGCCGATGACGACGACCGGGCCCCGCTCGCAGAAGCCGTGGCAGCCCGTTTCCTTGAATTCTATCTTCGCCTGTAACTCGAGTCTTTCGATTTCTTCGGCAAAGGCTTCAACGACCGCCTCGGCGCCCGAGGCACGGCAACCGGTCCCACCGCATACGGATATCAGGATACGGCTGGTATCCTTATCATCTATAATAGTCTGGCGGAGTTTCTCCAGCTCCTCGGTATTTTTAAGCCTCTTGTCTAGCAGCTTTTTTACTTGCTCAACCATTTTTCAGCCTTCCTTATATCTATTCGTAATATCTATTCGTACTTCTTCAGGATTTTATCGAGTTTATCCGGAGTTACTTTGCTTTCATATTTCCCGTCGACTACCATTACGGGACCAAGAGCACAGCAGCCCAGACAGTTAGCGGTCTCCAGGGAGAACCTCATGTCTTCCGTCGTTCCACCGGGTTTGATGCTATAGTCTCTCTCTATCTTATCTACGATTCTCTGCCCGCCTCTTATATGGCAGGCTGTGCCGAGGCAGACGGTGATGGTATGGCGTCCTCTCGGTTTCAGGCTGAATGCCTGGAAAAACGTGGCTACGCTGAAAACCTGGCTCAGGGGAATCTCCAGCTTCTGGCTTATCCTGACGAGGACATCCTGAGGGATATAATCAAACTCAGCCTGAACTTCCTGCAACAGAGATATCAATTGTTCTTTTTTATCGACATAGCTTTCGATCAGGTTCTCGACCTTCGCCGCATTACTTTCTAAGATGGTTTGAATCGTGGTGAAATCCAGATTCGTATCCACTGACATACCTCCTGTATTACCTTTCTAATTCCAGTGTATAACTCACGGGTATCGCCTCCATCCGTTAACCTACGCGTTTCTATTACGGGAATCCCTCCATTTAGGGAGTATCTTCCACTGTTATAGCTACGGATATGCCCCCTGAATACAGGTGTTATACCCCGAGTAAAAACACCTGTTGGCTAAAGAATGAAGTGTACGTTACACGGATGTACAGGTAATAGATATTCTGATATTATGATATTAGGGGGGTATTCATGAGTGACATTACCATAGTTCTAGGAGAAGACCACCTGATAACACGCCAGGGTATCTTCCGCCTGCTGGAAGATGAGGAAGGCCTGTCCGTAGTAGGTGAGGCCAGCAACGGCGAAGAGGCGGTGCAACTGGTTACCGATTTAAAACCTGATGTGGTTGTCATGGACATTGCCATGCCCAAGTTAAATGGCATTGAAGCTACCCGGCAGATTAAGGTGATTAATCCCCGTACCGGCGTTTTAATACTCAGCGCTTACGATGATGACGAGTATGTATTTGCCCTGCTTAAGGCCGGAGCCGCGGGCTACTTGCTTAAAAGCGTCAGCGGCGATGAACTGGTCCGTGCCGTAAAAGCTATCCATAATGGTGAACCCGTACTGGACCCCGGTATTGCCAAGAAAGTAATGAATTATTTTAAATTTCAGAATAAGATACCTGCTGTAAGGGAAGACTCCGAACACCTGAGCAACCGGGAGCTGGATATCATCAAGCTGGCAGCCAAGGGCTTGACCAATAAAGATATTGCCGATAAGCTTCACCTGAGCTATCGAACCGTTGAGGGCCATATGAGGGATGTCTTCAATAAGCTGGGGGTCGGCTCTCGTACCGAAGCAGTTCTCTTCGGCCTGAAAAAGGGTTGGTTTACCTTGGAGGAATTAGTGTAGTCTCCTCGCAAACCGAGGAAATAGCAACTGCTGTATATATTGTAGATATGCCATTAAGTTCGAAAACCCTCGCCAAAATCGTGGATGGCTCGGCCATCCCTTTGTTCGTCATTACCCGGGAGCATATAATCACCCATTGGAACACCGCCCTTGAGGCTCTTTCCGGTAGAAAACGGGACGATGTCATCGGTAAGGATGACCACTGGATGTCATTCTACAGTGAAAAGAGGCCGTCTATGGCCGACCTTATTGTGGAAGGGGCATCCGCCCGGGAGATAGAGGTATATTACCGTGATAAATTTAAAAAATCCCCGCTGATTGAAGGAGCCTACGAGGCCGAAGATTTCTTCCCCAACCTGGGCAGTAAAGGTAAATGGCTCCATTTTACGGCCAGTCCCATTAAAGATGACGATGGAGAACTGATTGGGGCTATAGAAACCCTGGTGGATATTACCGACCGTAAAAACCTGGAAGATAATCTGCGCTTCTTTTTACAGCAGATAACCAGAGCGCAGGAAGAAGAGCGGAAATACATCGCCCGGGAGCTTCACGATGATATGGCGCAAATCCTGGGTTCCCTTTCACGACGATTGGATAATCTTCTCAGGAAGGACCATGATTTCGGGACAAATGAGGTCTCAGCCCTGCAGGATATCCAGGCTCTTCTGAATAAGGGATTGCAGTCTTTAAACGGCTTTATTCAAAATTTACGTCCGTCTTTGCTGGATGATTTAGGTTTAATACCGGCCTTGAGGTCACTTACCAATAATATTGAGAAAACTGATGGCACCCTTGCCGAATTCACCGTAATTGGAGAGGAAAGACGACTCTCGAGCGAGATTGAACTATCGCTGTTTCGTATTGTCCAGGAAGCGCTTAATAATGTTAGTAAACATGCTCAGGCAACCGCAGTACGCGTATCGGCTGAATTCAAGGCAAGCGGGATAAAATTAACCGTAAGTGATGATGGCAGGGGATTTGAACTCCAGGGCAGTATGGATGACCTTCCCCGCATCGGTCAGCTGGGACTTATGGGAATGCAGGAACGTGTGTGGTTACTGGGGGGTACCATAAAGGTTAATTCGGAACCGGGCAAAGGGACTACTCTGCTGGTCGACGTTTCAGCCTGAAATATTAAGTTGTTTCAGTTGGAGTAAAACTCTATTTTTTGTTCTCTGCGATTTGTCTTTTACCGAAGATTGATTACTATTTTCAAAAAACAATTACCAGGCCGGCGGAGATTTAATCGCCTGACTGAGTCGGTAGTTACGTATGCTGGAAGAACTGAAAAAAACAATCACGGCAATACATGCGGTAATACCCCCGAGAATAATGGTAATTATCTTCGGCCCTCCGAACAGGTCGGAACCGGTCCCGGCTATTAAACCGCCTAAAGGGAACAGCGCGTTATTTAAGTTGACTATGCTGGTCACCCGACCTCTTAAGTCATCCGGAATAGAGAGCTGGAGCAAGGTCTGGTTAGTGGTTAGAAACATCATTTCAAAGAATCCTGAGAGAGCTAAAAAGGGTAAGGCTAACGATAGTGTTGTACTATAACCAAAACCTATCAATGATAAGCTAAGTAGAAAAAGGCTGACGAGTTGTAGCAGACCTCTACGTTCATAATGACTCATAAATGCCACGACAATACCACCGGCAATGCCTCCAATGCCAACGGAAGATAACAGGAATCCCAATACTTCAGGGCCTCCGTGAAATACGTCAGCTGCGTAAATCGGAGGCAGGATAGTGTATATCGGAATGATAAACAGCGGCAGGATAAACCCCATCAACATAAAACTTCTCGTAACCGGCCTCTCGACGACATATCGCAGGCCGTCTTTAATATTCTGGATTGGAGAGTTCCGGACGGCGTCTGATTTTCGTGGTGGAAAATGAATATACATAATATTTATAGCTATGAGGGCATAAATGCCGGCCTGAACGAGGAAATTACCTCCCGCACCAAACCAGAGGTACAGAAAGCCTCCGATACTCGGACCAAACGAGCGCATCAGACTCCATCCTGTCTGGATTAATGCCACGGCATTAGGGGTAATTGAACGCGGTACCAGGTCGAACAGGACAACTTGCCGGAGAGTCTGGTCTATTGTCTGTGTCATACCACCCAGAAAGGCAAAGACGAAGAGATGCGAAATATGAGAACGGTCAAATACCAGTGCGAGTCCGAGTCCTAAAGTAATAATCAGCAGCCACCCGTTGGTTATCAACATGAGATTACGCCGGTTAACGCGGTCAATCAATAATCCGGCTGCCGGTATCATGCCCAGTGATGCTATAGACCTGACCAGATTTAAAGACCCCAAAATTGTGCCGGAACCTGTCAGGTCATAAACGAGCCAGCTTAATGTTACCTGTTGAATCCA
>CAYVPT010000165.1:0-6050 GCA_964453865.1 uncultured Dehalococcoidaceae bacterium | reverse complement strand
GTACTTGCCATATTTAGTTTTTTCCATTTGGAAAACCTCCTAATAATATTTTTTTCACTTTTTTGCTGTCGTGAGACTGTAAACGGGCTGATGTAATTATACCGGCGAGGGGTAGAGTTAGAGTTGGTTACTTACCCATCTTTTTCAGGTATATATAATATTAAGTCATTTTTCTCCTATTATTAGCTTTTTGCCATAATATCAAATGCCCTGTTTCTTTTGAGATTATCTTCACTGCATCAGCAGCCAGCGGACCGAGTTTTAGTGCTACTTCCTCCGTAAAGAAACCGACTATTGTAATATAACCGATTGGACTGCCATTTTGGTCCAGTACAGGAGCGGCAATTGCGTTCACACCCGGCTGTATATCTCCCATTTCCAGTGCAAATCCCTTACGTCGGCACTGTTCGAGCTCTTTCTTGAGCCTCGCTCTATCAAACTTATCAGGGCTCCCGTGAAAATAGAGGTTTTTATTTTTAAGCATTTCCTCAAGTTCAGCTTCAGGGAGAAATGCCGCAATTGCCTTCCCGTGAGCTCCGTAGGTGATCGGGGTAACATGTCCGATAGGGGCGGAAATACCGATTCCCGGCGCCCCTTCATACTGGGCAACGACAAAAGTCTTGTCATCCGAAATTACTCCGAGTGCTACCGTTGCGCCGGCTTTTTTAGCAAGTTCATAGAGAACCGGTTCAACAAGACGCGATAGGCTAAGATTCTCAAGCATTTTACCGGTAAGTGTAAGCAGGCCCGGTCCGAGCATATAGCCTCTTCTGTTAGGGTTCTTTTTTACCAGGCCATACTCGTTCAACGTACTTAGAATAGAAAAGGCTTTACTTCTGTGAATACTAACTTCCCGGCAAATGTCTGTAAGACTTTTAGGATTACTCCCGCCATCTGCGAGGTAATTCATTACACGAATTGCTTGTTCAACGGCTGGTACTGTATATGGTTTTGGGGGCTGGCCATCATTTTCAGGCATAATAAAACTAAATAAAGAACTTAAGTTTTGTGGATAGAATAACAGAGGAAAAAATCATTGTCAAGTTGTGTAATTAATATAATCATGTAGGGTAGGATTCAGATATCCGTTATCAAATTGTGCTAGGCTAACTCCAGATTGATTATGGTTATTTATACACAAGATTATAATTAAGAAAAGGCAAATAACTACCTGCATTTAAACTAAATTATTGTTTGAGAATGAGTTCGGGAAAATAGTATAAATCTTTTCAGGTCAGCTGGGGAGACTCCCTGGAACGGGATATAGATAAGGTTGAATGGGGTGCTTTGAACGGATACATCTCGCTTGAGTCAGCTAAGGAGAGATACGGGTGTGTTCTGGACCCGATTACCTGTAAAGCTAATGTGAAAAAGACTAAAGAGCTCCGCCGTACATTAAAGGCTGATCGTAGGAGTTGAAAAAGAACTCACGATTTCAGTCCCTTTCTCTAAATATTGGACAATCGTTATCGAGCTGTAGCATTATGCTACGAATTGCGTGATGATAAAATGTGAAATAGAACCACTAGGCACTCTTTCAAACCAGGCATCCAAAGCAGCATGGGTCTCTGCTAAGGTGGCATACGCGCTTATCGCGGCTTACCTGTCTATAAAATAACCAACCTTAAAATTGACTCCCGCGAGTGTGATAGGTATTTATGCTATAATACCGATGTAATTGAATGTCGATGAATACATAAACGGAATAGTGATTCCTAAAATATAAGAATTATTTTATGGAGGATGAACTTTGAATCAAACTGACCTTACAGGGAAAGCACAGACTGTGCTCGGAGCCATTGACGGAGAGGGCCTCGGAATCACTTCCAGCCACGAACATATAATCTGGGACATGTCGGCCTACTTCGAAGAGCCGGAGTCAGCCAGTGATAAGGAACTAGCACGCCAGCCGGTCAACATGGAGAATCTTCATCTTATAAGAGCCAGACCTCATATCAACATAGACAACATGGTTCAGACCGACGAGCAAACGGCAATCAACGAATTACTGCACTTCAAGTATGCCGGGGGCGTGACGCTGGTGGAACTTAGCCAGAACGGCTTGGCACGTGACCCGCTGGCGTTAGCACGTATAGCACGAGTAACAGGGTTGAATATCATAATGGGTAGTGGCTACTACGTGGGTCTGTCACACCCTGAAGACATGGACGATAAAACTGAAGATGATATAGCTAATGAGATTGTACGGGATATAACCGTCGGTGTCGGCGATACCGGGGTACGGTCAGGGATAATAGGAGAAATCGGTTGCTCTCTCCCTTTAACGAAAAACGAGCGGAAGGTCCTCCGCGCCTGTGCTATCGCCCAGCGCCGTACCGGAGCGCCGATAAATATTCACCCGAGCATAGATGATGATACTATGCTGGAGAACATCGCTATACTCAAAGATGCCGGTGCCGACCTGAAACGTGTAGCCATAAGCCATGTGGACGGATTCGGATATAGCCTGCCCACCCGCCTTAAGGTACTGGAATCCGGGTGTTATGTTGAATATGACGGTTTCGGACAGGCCTTATATCACTTCTTTTATATGGGACGTATAGCCAACGCTATGAGTGATATACAGAAGATTACGGATATTATGCAGCTTATCGATGAAGGTTACCTTGATCAGATTCTGCTGGCTCAGGACTTTTGCTTCAAATGTTGCCTGGCAACCTATGGCGGTTACGGGTACGCTCATATTATAAGAAATCTCATCCCCTTTATGAGGGCAAAAGGAATCACCGAGGAGCAAATTCATGCGCTCCTGGTGGAAAATCCAAGGCGGCTTCTTGAATTTGCTCCCGTAGAAGATTAACCGTACATCGTGCCTGGACCGACCGTGAACTCGAATATCGGCCGGTCAACTCTTTTAATGACCAGCGGGCAGTGTTTCATCCCCGCGGGTACGTAGACGATGCAGCTCTTGGTGATAGTGTGCTTTTCGTCCTCGAGCCAGAGTTCTATCTCTCCGCAGAGATCGTAAGGGTCTTCCGGGTTAGTGCCGAAAAAGCAAATAGCTTCGTTAAAGTCGTGGGTATGCTGCTCGGTGGTTACTCTCGGCTCTTCGCCGTTGGTCGGCGGATACTGCCACACCGTCTCGAGATAGAACGCTCCAGGAAACACCTCGCTGTCCAGCCAGAGTACCCGTCCCGGCTCTCCCTTTCCAGCAACCCCTACCGGCAGTGCCCACGAGGCTTCCTTAATATTTTGCTTCATTTCGGTGATTATGTGTTTCCCATATTTTGTTTCAGCCATTTTTCTATCCTTTCTATTATTATGGAACTATACCGTTAAACGTAAATTTTACCGGGTACATAGATAAATCCGAATAAATGTAGATTGATTGGTCATAGGCAACCAGGTCCCTCATTGTAAAAATGGGAATACAGGACAATGTGCACTTCTGTTTTTTATACTCTCAACTGTTTGGCTTAAAAAACAAAATAAAATGGAAATTGGTTTTCAGATTTCGCTCATTTTAACATGTGAATATGTGATTGTCAATACATTATTTAGTAAAATTTACTTGACAACTATGAAAGGCTTATATATAATTGTGGAAAATGTGAAAATGGAGTTCCAAAATATGATATAAGATGAGTGCCGTAGAAAAAGCTCTGGATATTCTTGAAATTGTGCAAAGAAAAGGCGAGATATCGTTGAAAGATTTAATTAATATGACAGGCCGGTGTATCCTACGGCTCTACGAACCCTCGTCCGGAGATATCATCTTTGATGGTAAGAATATCTCAAACCTCCCGGAAAGTAAAATAAGGCCCCTGCGTTCTAACATGGGGGTAATTTCCCAGGATCCCTTCAGTTCACTCAACCCGAGGAGAACAGCTGGTAGTGTAGAAAATCCACCGCTACGTAATATCGGTGCTGGCCATGAGGTGGCTTGCTTCAGGGTATAAGTTTTAAGAAGAACACTTTTTCGGTTATTGTGAAATGATCTGTCAGGTGGGTAGAAAAATTAACGGAGGTATGTGCTATAAGAAGATAGAGTAGAGCAACATCGGTTCTTATTATGGTAGTTGAAAGGATGGCTGAACAACAGATAAATGTGTTGCTGTTAGAAAATCCCAGGGAATTTTTACAATTCGTTCCGTGATTTGAATAAAAACAGCGGCATATATTATCTCTAAAAGATTAAGCCAAGAATAAGTTAAAGGAGATTCATGGACAATACTAAATACGGCAAATATATTATTACACAACTAAAAAAAGTAGATGAAGCACCATGGACAAATCCGCCTCAAGCAGCCGGAAAAGGTAGAGGAGGACGGGTATTATTTTTAGATAGTGAAATAATTCCCGGTGCGTTTTACGTAGAGGTTGCCCTTGGTGGTGGTCTTCCGTCAGAGGCCGGACAAAATAAAAAAAGCGTGGCAGAACCTCATAAACATGATCATGATGAAGTTCTTGCTATGTTCGGCACCGATTTGAGCGACCCGTATGAGTTAAACGGAGAGGTTGAGTTTTGGTTGGGTGATGAAAAACACATATTAACAAAATCCTGTATAATCTTTATCCCTAAAGGTCTGATGCATTGTCCGCTAATCACTAGACGGGCCGATAAACCAATTCTTACCTTCACTACCCATCATGGGAAGATGTACTATTAAACAACTTGCTCATAAATCAGCAGCCTTGATAAATGAATGACAGTTTACTACCTAGAATCTGGACCAAAGCTGAAGAGATTTTTACCGGGAGAGTGCCCTGCCCCCAAAAAGGAGTCCAGGCATAATGTAAATAAAATCTGATAGAATGGGGGTAATAGATGGTCAGAAAAATCTACTCTCCTGAGAAAATCATCACCAAGCTTAGGGGAGTTGAGGTTCATATTAATCAGGGTGTTCCCATCGCTGAAGCCAGCCGGAAGATTAGCGTAACCGAGCAGACGTATTAACGCTAGCGGTGGTATGTGCATCGAGCAGGCCAGGAAGCTCAAGAGCCTGGAAAAGGAGAATACCCGGTTTAAGAAGCTGGTGGCTGTTCTTTCCCTTGATAATGTGATACTGAAAGAGGCGGCGGAGAGAAACTTCTAAGCCCATCCCGGAAACGTAAGCTCATCATGCGTGTTCGGGATGGGCTTGGTGTTTCAGAGACGGGCATGTACAGTGCTCGGTCAGTTCAGGAAGAAGCAGCGGCGTAATACCTTTGTACAGATGATGAGGCAAGGCTGACGGGACGTACTATCGCTCTGGCGACTCGATATGGCAGATATGGGTATCGCCGGATATTAGCTATGTTAAAGCAGGAAGGGTAGCAGGTGAATCATAAAAGAGTAGAGAGGAGATCTGGGGGAGAGAAGGATTGAAGGTACTGTAGAAGCAGCCCTAGAGAGGCAGATTATGGCTCAATTATGGCTCCTGTGTCAGGTTAAGACCGGATCACTGCGATGAAAATGTTATAACCGAAGGGCACGAACAAACGGTCGGCAGGCCGGTACCCCTGGGCATACAGACCATAAGCGAAAGATTCGGTACCGTGCTCCCAGTCCTGCCAGGTATCCGCCTGGTATATCGGCTGTCCGGTAGTACCGCTGGTCTGCCGGTATTCCGTGACTTCTTCCAGGGGTACGCACAAAATATCTCCGCCCGGCCAAGATTGGCGGGTCTAAAGCGGTAAAACACTATAGCTATAAGCAGGATAAGAAGAACACCTGCTCCACCTGCCTCGGTAGCGGTCACTACTCCAAGATATATTCCGCCCAATACACCAAGTATCAAGACAACTACAGGCCAGTATCAGCCTGCGTATTATATATGTTGTCATATTAACCCTTGGTCTTTATTCAAGAATGTTGGACATACAGGTTCTTACTGTTTTATATCCCCAGCTCCTTAAGCTTCGCTCTCCCCGGATTCCCCTCTTTATCCCAGCCCCGCGCTTCGTAATATTCGTCCAGCATAGTGTCCAGGTCCTTCTGGCTGATGAGTTGTCCTTTGGAAGCCCCCTCTTTGATGGCTTCGGTCATGAGGCGTTTGGGGAAGGTGTCGTCCTTGCGGGTGAAGCCCGCGCCGATATTGAACAGGCGG
>CAYVPT010000164.1:0-6068 GCA_964453865.1 uncultured Dehalococcoidaceae bacterium | reverse complement strand
AACCAACAAACATTTTAATTAGTAAGAGTGACAAGGAACCAGGTTCAGTAAAAGTTACGATAAACAGAGAGATTCCATTTAATATAGTAATATCCGTTCAAAAAGACAATACTAGAATACGCATACCATCGAATCCTGTAGATGAGCGAATAGTAAAAATAATAGATGATTTCCCAGAGAGCCTTTTTTCTTTGGGGCTGAAGGCTTCTACAGGAAAAGTTGTGCCTTTTAGAGTTGATGATCAATATCTATTACAAGGGAATATTGAAACACAAAAATCAGCTCCGTTATTCTGGATGGAGAACATAAAGAACGGAAGAGTCGTTTGGCCACTAAGTTTAAAAAAGAAACCGAAATTACTACTCATCAATGAAAAAACAAAACATCTATGTATCCCAAATAATAATTATGTATTGGTAAAACGATTTAGCTCCAAAGAAGGGAAAAGGCGAATTGATGCGGGAGTATTGTTAAGTGAACAATATCAATCGCGTAACATAGCTATTGAAAATCATATTAATTATATACATAAAATCAATGGTAAATTGACTAAACTCGAGGCTATAGGGTTAGTAGAGCTGATAAATTCATACCTATATAACAAATACTTTCAAATAGCCAATGGCAGTACTCAGGTAGATGCGTCAGAGTTGAATGCTATCCCTTTACCTGAAATGAAATCCATCATTAGTATTGGGAAGATGTTAGAAAGTCATCGTTTAGAAGACCACGTTGTTCAACGGAAAATACTGCAGATATTAAAAGTTGATACAAATATTTTTGTTTAAATGCGTATAAATGAATGGATACGCTTATATTGGATGCTTTTATTGCATTATCTACTAGATCTCTTTTTGGGCGTTATCTTTAATCTTATAACTACCGAAGTATTGCAGAATGTGTAATTCTACTTTTTAAACTACATACCCGTAATTGATTCTGGAATTCGTGGAATTTTTCGTGGAATTTCTCGCCGACGCCTGTATTTTTTCCACGAAAAGCCGCCATTTCGAGCCTGTTTCAGCCTCTTGTGGAATGGTGTTATCTATTCCCACCCTGGCCGCCCTCGCACCATCCACTGCATATCCCATAATTTCTTATTCCTCCCCCTCCTTTCGTAAAGGAGGGGGACCGAGGGGGTGGATTTCATATAAATTTCTTCCCCCTCTCCTTCACCCTGCCTCAGAAGGAGAGGGGGACTAAGGGGGTGAGGTTTAGAAATCCCCCAAAATGCAAACCTATCCCCGTATCTGCTATACTTCATAACGTTATGCCACACCAGGAATCGGAATCGCTGGCCGCCAGGGTCTTAAACGGTGATGCCCGGGCTGCCGCGCGCCTTATTACCCTCATAGAGAACGAGTCGCCGGAAGCCCTCGCCGGGATGGAATCCCTTTACCGGCATACCGGCAAAGCCCATATCGTTGGCATTACCGGCGCTCCCGGCGTCGGCAAGAGCACCCTTACCAATAGCCTTATCAGCCGCTTCCGCCGTCAGAACGTCAACCTCGGCGTTATCGCCATCGACCCCACCAGCGCCCTCACCGGCGGGGCTTTGCTGGGCGACCGCATAAGGATGCAGAAGCATAGCGCCGACCCTTCCGTATTCATCCGCAGCCTGGCCACGCGGGGCCGGCCGGGAGGCCTGGCCGAAGCCGCCGCCGGCGCTATTCACGTCCTGGACGCCCTGGGCAAGGACATCATTCTGGTGGAAACGGTCGGCTCGGGTCAGCTGGAGATGGACATTGTTAAAGCGGCGGATACCACCCTCCTGGTACTGGCGCCCGGCGCCGGCGATGAAATCCAGATGATGAAAGCCGGTATCCTCGAAGCCGCCGATATCCTCGTCGTCAACAAAGCCGATATTGAAGGCGCCGACCGGCTCAAGGCTTACCTTGAAACGATGCTCTCACCAAAAGAACACCGTCCCGGAGCCTGGCTGCCTCCCGTTCTCCTTACCGACGCTCTGCAGGACAGCGGCATCGAAAATTTAGTCGATTCGATACAAAAGCATCGTGAATATCTTGCAGCCAGCGGCGAGTTACAGAAACACCGGAGGGAAAGGGCCAGACTGGAATTATCAGCGATGGTGGCGGACTCGGTGAAAAAAGTGTTGCAACAACTCGAGGAAAACGATTACCTGGATAGACTCCTGGACGAATTTTTAGCGGGCAGGAAAGATTTCCACAGCACCTACCATGAAATTTTAAAGCGTCTTACCCATGAGCTTGAAAAGATAAAGGGGTGAGGTAAAGGTGGAATTTGAACTAACCGAAGAACAAAGGATGCTGCAAACTACCCTCCGGAATTTTGCCGCCGAAAATTTTGACTCGTTTATGATGCAATTATAACTCCTGCCCATATTGACAAATCGGTACTTATGAGGTAAGATATTACTGCCATCGACCTGTATGGCGATGAGTACAGAGTTGAAACCTTAACAACATGAGTCGCTTGGATCGGAAACGACCGAGACGGCGGAAATTTACCAGGTAATTTCGCCCTCTCGGACGCAATCCGAGAGGTTTTTTTGTTTTAAGGAATCATGAGAAAAATAGGTTTTATCGGGGCCGGAACCGTGGGCACCGCCCTGGCTGTTCTCTTAAGTCAGAAAGGCTATGAGTTTGTCGGGGCATCCCGGCGCGGCCGGGCATCCGCCAAAAGGGCGGACATGGTTGTCAGTAACCTCCACCTGCTGGACAGCAACCAGGAAGTCGCCGATGCCGCCGAACTCGTCTTCATCACCACCCCCGATAATACTATCCCCACGATAGCTTCTCAGGTAAAGTGGCACCGCGGACAGGGTGTTGTTCACTGTAGTGGTGCCGATTCTCTGGATATTCTGGAACCCGCCAGGAAGTCAGGTGCTCTGGTAGGCGGTTTCCATCCCCTCCAAACCTTCGCCGGCATCGAACAGGCAATCGAAAACATCCCCGGTTCGACGTTCGGCATCGAGGCCGAAGAGCCGCTGCTGACCACCCTCAAAGAAATGGCTACAGCCATGAGAGGACGCTGGATAAAGCTGGAAGCCGGCGATAAGGTAGCCTATCATGCCGCCGCCGTATTTGCCTGTAACTACCTGGTAACTCTGGTTAAAATGGCCACCGACCTCTGGCAGACGTTCAATATACCCACCGACATGGCTACCCAGGCCCTCCTCCCGTTAATCCGCGGCACTCTCAACAACATCGAGAACATCGGCATACCGCAATGCCTTACCGGGCCCATCGCCCGCGGCGATACCGGTACCATCGATAAACACCTTCAAATCCTGCGTGAAAAAGCACCCACCCTGCTCTTCCCATATAAAGAACTCGGTCTCCAGACCGTCCCGGTTGCCCTCGCCAAGGGGAGAATCGATGAAAAACAAGCCACCGAATTGGAGGCTATTTTAAAGGCAAACTGATGAAATACATTCAGGGGGAAATCTAATGAGAACTATGCTCAAAAGTAAAATCCACCGAGCCACGGTAACCGGCGCCGATATCGACTACGAAGGCAGCATCACCATCGACCCCGTCCTCATGGCCGCCGCCGATATCATTCCCTACGAAGAGGTACACGTACTCAACATCAACAACGGCGCCAGGTTTACCACTTATACCATCGAAGGAGAGGCGGGCAAGGGGGAAATCTGCCTGAACGGCGCCGCCGCTCGACTCGCCGTTAAAGGCGACCTGGTTATCATCCTGACATATACACAGGTTCCCGAAGAACAGATGAAGAATCATACGCCGAAATTAATATTCGTCAACAAAGAAAATGAGATTGCCAGCACACTGGATGAGAAAATTTTCGCTTAAGGTAATGCCATGCGAGTTACCATCAATCAAATTAAAGAGATGAAGCAAAAAGGTGAGAAGATTGTGATGCTCACTGCCTACGATTACGTTACCGCCAGATTAATCGACGAGGCGGGAATACCGATGATACTGGTCGGCGACACCCTGGGTATGGTAGTTCTGGGATATGAAACTACCATACCGGTTACTATGGAAGAAATGCTCCACCACACCAAAGCGGTAGTCAGGGGTACCGGTAAAGCTTTAATAGTGGGTGATATGCCCTTTATGACCTATCATATCAGCACCGAACAGGCTCTCAGGAACGCCGCCCGTTTCATACAGGAAGCCGGTACCCAGGCAATCAAGCTTGAAGGTGGCGTGACCGTAGCTGACAAAGTAAAAAAAATAGTAGACTGCGGCATTCCTGTAATGGGGCATATCGGACTAACTCCCCAGTCTATTAATCAGTTCGGCGGACACAAGATTCAGGGTAAGACTCCCGAGGTTGCTAAAAAAATGCTTAACGATGCCGTAGCTTTAGAACAGGCCGGAGTTTTTGCTATCGTCCTGGAAACAGTTCCTGCGGCTCTGGCGGCATTCATCACAAAAAAAATCAGCGTTCCGACCATCGGTATCGGGGCGGGTATAGGCTGCGATGGGCAGGTCCAGGTAGTCAATGACATCCTTGGTTCGTATACCGGCTATATTCCCAAACATGCCAAACAATATGCCAAGCTAATCGATGTTATGTCAAACGCATTTTCACAGTATCTCGAAGAGGTAACTACCGGCAAGTTCCCAACCGAGGAAAACAGCTTTACTATGGATGAGACAATTCTAGACGAGTTAGAAAAATAAGCCTTCCTCATTGATATGTAGACGCTGATTTTAAGCCCCGAATTATCGGGGCTTTTCTGTAAATTAGCTATAATCCCTTTTTGACACCTGGTGAAGATATGTGGATAATAAGTGTGAGATAATATGCAGATTTCCGAAAAAATCGCTGATATCCGGGAAGTCCGGTCACAGCTAAAGGAGCCAGTCGGCTTCGTCCCGACGATGGGCTATCTCCACGAAGGTCACCTGGCACTGGTCAGGCAGGCCAGAGAAGAAAACGAGTCGGTTGTGGTCAGCATTTTCGTCAATCCCATCCAGTTCGGCCCCCGGGAAGACTTCAGGAACTATCCCCGCGATACCGAACGCGATTTAGCCATGCTGGAACCGCTTACCGATGTCGTCTTGCTACCGTCACCCGAAGAGATATATCCGAAGGATTTCGATACCTGGGTATTACCCGGGGACATTACCGAAAGACTGGAAGGTGCCGTCCGTCCCGGTCATTTCCGCGGTGTGGCTACCGTTGTCATCAAGCTGTTCAATATCGTCCAGCCCGCCCGGGCCTACTTCGGGCAGAAGGATGCCCAGCAGTTAGCCGTCGTGAAAAAGATAGTGGCCGACCTCGATATGAACTTACAGATAATCGCCTGTCCAACGCTGCGCGAGCCGGATGGCCTGGCGATGAGCAGCCGCAATAGCCTGCTTACTAAAGAGCAGCGGCGGGAAGCTACTGTCCTTTACCAGTCGCTGGCACGGGCTCAGGAACTATGGACAAGGGGCGAGAAGAACGCCGGAACGATACGCCTCGAGATGACCGAGCTTATCGAAAGAGAGCCATCGGCGGATATCAGCTATATCAGCATAGCCCACCCGGAGACGCTCAAAGAGATGCTGCACCGGGTTAAACCACCGGCGCTGGTTTCTCTGGCGGTGAAATTCGGCAGGACGCGGCTGATTGACAACATAGTGCTGGAGTAAGTTCCGGTATCCCCCCCCAATTATCCCTGTATCATGAAAAGTATTTTTAGGTTTATAGCTTTAGCTATCGGTCTGGGCATCATCGGTGGCGTCTTCGGCGTTATCGGTGCCTTAATCGGCGGCAGAGGCATCGGGGAAAATTCATTCGGGGCACTGGGGCTGGCCTTTATCGGCCTGCTTGGCGGCTATCTACTGGGTATAATCGTTGGTATCATTCTGATAAAAAAGTGGCTCCGGCAGCGCGGTTCAGTGACCCTGGGTATTACGGGCGGTATTATCGGGGCGGTTATTACGGTGCTTACCGGCGTGACGTGGGACCCAAATGCTGCTATACTTTTTTCCGTTCTGTTTTTCACCACCCCCGTTTTCTGCCTGGCCGGTTTTTACCTGAAGCGATAGGGCTGTCCGTCCCCGCCACCCCCAATTCTGAGATATTTATTCCCACGTGGAGAAACTGAAGGAAATGCT
>CAYVPT010000163.1:0-6068 GCA_964453865.1 uncultured Dehalococcoidaceae bacterium | reverse complement strand
CCCTCTTTTTTTGCGGGGAGTGGGCACCTAATTTTCCCTCCTGTCCCTCCTTACGAATGAGGGACGTCAATACCCAAAGAAATATAACAAATTAACCTCACCCTACCCCTTCCCGGCGGTGTTTTTACATCCCACCCTGACCCGCCCGGCGTCATCGGCGTTTACACCCACAATTTTTCCCACCCTCCCCCAATGTGGGGGGTTGGGGGTAGTACATTCATCCGGGCTAAGCCGAGGATGATACGAGGGCGGCTTGGGTGGGAATAGATAACACACGAAGGGTGGAGAGGTGAAGCGGACAGCCAATTGACCCCATCTCTAAAATCACTCTATACTTAAATTAGAGCTAACATGGAATCTAAAGAAAACTGCGGTGTCTGCGGCAAACCGTTAGTCTACGGAACCGAAGAAGTATTAAAACAGTGTGACTTCTGCGGTGATGAGTTCGGCGCCCTGATATACTGTCCCGAGGGCCATTATGTCTGCGACTCCTGTCACAGCCATGGTGCCCTTGACGTCCTGCGGGATGTGCTCAGTCAGACCACCAGCGCCGACCCCGCCGAAATACTGGAAAAGGTTATGTCCCACCCATCGGTACCGATGCACGGGCCGGAGCACCACGCCATGGTGCCGGCCATCATCGTGGCGGCGGTGAAGAACGCCGGTTACCCGATACCCGAGGGCGCCGTGGCAAAGGCGCTGGAGAGGGGTTCCCGGATACCCGGGGGGTGGTGCGGCTTTTATGGGGCCTGTGGCGCCGGAATGGGCGTCGGCATCGCTGTCAGCGTCCTGACGGAGGCTACGCCGTTAACGGGCAAGACCCGGGCGCTGGCCAACGAGGCGACGGCTTACGCCCTGAAGAAAATGATAGACGGCGGGCCGCGCTGCTGCAAGAGGGCCAGCCGCCGGGCGATAGAAGTAGCCGTCGAGTTTTTAAAGACGAGAATGGACATCAATCTGAATATAGATACTAGAATTCAGTGCCGATACGTACAGCGTAACCGGGAATGTATCCGCGAGGACTGCGCTTATTATGCCTGATTCAGAAGCTACTGACAGATAGTGGTACCTTCATCATTCGACAGGATCCCTTCGACTGAACTCACGCCGAAGGCTCGGGGTGAGGCGAGGGGATAGGGAAAAGGGAAATGGATTCCAGCCTGCGCTGGAATGACATTGTCACCACCCTGAGATTCTTCGCTACGCTCAGAATGACAAGAAGCCTTTTCGGGCAAAGCCGCCGATGATACGAGGGCGGCCTGGGTGGGAATAGATTACAACCGAGGGGGGCGGGGAGGATTGCGATATTAGAAACCGTATCGCCACGAGAGAACGAGCCAGAGAAGCAGGAAGACCCATATAGCCACTACCAGCTTCCAGCGGTGGAACAGCCAGCCATACCTCACGCGTATATCCTCGCCATTTGCCCAGTGTAATAATACCAGTAGATGAGCCGAGGTAAATACCGCTATTATTATACCCACTATTTTTGTCATGTCATATATCTCATCAGGATTCTACTACATATTCAGGAATGCGTTTACCATAGCCGGTAATTACTCTGGAGTCAACGACAGCTATGTCTAAAGTCTCAGCAAATCTTCCAGCGGTTCGTCCGGGGAGACAGGCCCCACCACCGCCAGACGGAGCTTATCGCCCACCAGCAATTCCCCGGCCAGCTTTTGCAGCTCCCCGGCGGAAACGGCATCAACGATAGCGATTACCTGGTCAACGGTGAGTATTTCCCCGGTGAGTATCTCCTGTCCGCCCAGCCAGCCGGCCACACTGCGGCTGTCTTCCATACGTAAAACAATGCGGCCCTTAAACAGTTCCTTGGCCTTGGCGAGTTCTGCTTCGGGGATTAATTCCCTGAGGCGCGACAACTCTTCAAGGATAGCCTTGACGGCCACCCGGAGGTTTTTAGCGTCCACTCCGGCGGAGACGGCAACAGCGCCGGTATCCAGAAAGTGCTCGGCGTAGCTCTGGATGCTGTAAGCCAGCCCCAGGTTATCGCGAATCTGCGTGAAAAGTCGACTGCTCATGCCCTCCCCGAGGATAACGTTGAGCAGGTCCAGCTTGAAACGTTCCGGGTGAACGATGGAGAGGCCCGGCAGGGCTAGGCAGAGCTGCGTTTGCTCGGTATCACGCTTTTCAATGAGTACACGGCGTCCTTTTTGTTCCCGATACGGCGTAAAGTCGGTACTCGGTTTTCGCTTCGTCCAGCCAGCCACCGCCCGATTGACAGCAGCGACGACTTCTTCATGTCGAATATCACCGGCAATAGCCAGCGCGGTACGGCCGGGTTGATACTGTCTGGCTAAATAACCCAGCATCATATCCCGGGTAATCGCCGCTACCGATTCCCGGCTGCCGGCGATATCGCGTCCCAGGGCATGCCCGGGCCAGAGAAGCTCGTCAATCAGCATGGAGACCCGCTGTGCCGGGGAGTCCAGAGACATGTTAATCTCTTCAATAATAACCTTGCGTTCTTTTTCAATTTCCGCCGGGTCGAACCTGGAATTGAGGAGGATATCCACCAGCACGTCCAGGGCATCATGGAAATGCGCCTGGGCTACCTTGCACCAGTAAATAGTCAGCTCTTTGTCCGTGCCGGCATTAAGCATACCCCCCACGCCTTCGATAACGGTACAGACATCGAAAGACGTCGGGCGTTTTTTGGTACCTTTAAAGCACATATGCTCGATAAAGTGTGAAATACCGGCCTGTTCATCGTACTCGTATCTGGCGCCGGTGCCGACAAAAAAACTGATGGCTACCGAGCGGGTATGGGGCATGGCGGCGGTCACCAGGCGGAGTCCGTTATCCAGGGTAACTTTCTGAAACAATATTCCAGCCTTTCAGCCAATAACGGGAATAAGATATTCTACGATTTCGCCATCACGTTGTCAATTCAGGACGGGTTAATCCAGCTTCCTCAGGCGTGAAGAAAATACGATCATGACAGCACTTACCACAGCCAGCGCCATCGCCAGCCCGCCGATAGACCACTCTATCCCTAATGAGTCCGCCAGAATACCGCCGAAGACCGTACCCAGGCTGGACAGGCCGAAACCCAGCAGGATAAAGCTCATGACGCGTCCCCGGTACACCGGGGCAACGTAGTACTGAATGAGAGCCATGCCGATGGCCGTCTGCCCTGTCTGCCCCAGCCCGATGAAAACAACCAGAACCAGGGAGAGAGCCCACTCCGTTGTGAAAGAGAAGGCAATCAACGCCAGACTCAAAATCAGTCCGCTGAACAGCATTAAAATACCCCGGTTCTTGTTGGAAATAGAAGCGAGTACAAACGAAACAACGACGGCACCTATCCCGGAGACAGCCATCAATATCCCCAGGCCGACTTCGCCAACCTTGAGTATATCCTCGGTGAACATCGGGAGGAGCATGTTGAAGGGCATGCCCAGAATAGTACAGGCAAGGGTGAAAACGAGGATGAGCATGATGGCGGTCTCACTACGCATATACCGGAAACCATCTATCACTTCCGTCAGGGCGCTGCTCAACTGGCGAGTTACAGGACGCGTGCGGGGTATAAAAAACAGGAAAATGGTAGAAAATAAATAGAAAAACGTCATAACATAATAAACGGCGGCAAAGTCCCAGGCGGCAATAATGAATCCCGTGGCCGCCGGGGCGAAAATCCGGAAGAAATTCATCCCCATATTGTTCAGGGCAACTGCGTTCATAAGGTCATCCGGCTCCACAAATTCAGGGAGAATAGCCGCCCGCGAGGGCATTATAAAACCCCAGATAATCCCCTGCGATACACTTGATGCAATTAAAACCCACCATGAGCCTGGCACATCTTTGCTTAGATAACCGAAGGAAAGAGTAAGACCGACAGCCAGGGTAACCGCCGCCGAAGCAAACTGACCGATAATCAGCATTTTTC
Source organism: uncultured Dehalococcoidaceae bacterium (assembly GCA_964453865.1). Lineage (GTDB taxonomy): Bacteria > Chloroflexota > Dehalococcoidia > Dehalococcoidales > RBG-16-60-22 > CAYVPT01. The sequence goes on along the minus strand of CAYVPT010000163.1, from coordinate 2,155 downwards.
TTTTGTCCATCCGGTCAGCCAGGGCACCGCCGTAAAGGGACAGGATGAGCATGGGTATCGAACCCGCCAGCGCCATTAGCCCCAGGATAGACCCTGAATTGGTGAGACGGTAGATAAGCAGGGTACGGGTTACCATCTGCATCTGCATGGGCGACCAGTGACCTATCAGAGAGTAATAGTAAAGGCGATAGATGGGATTTCTAAAGGAACTGAAAACCTTTCTGCCGTACCCGGCAATACCCCCTTCATTCGGTGCCGGCGGGGGCGTTTTTAAATCTTTATCACGGAACTCGTAAAGGTTTTTACTCATTTAATAAAACCAATGCCTGTTAAAAATACCGTAAAAGAGGAAAATGTCTTCCAAAAAGGTGGGACTTTCTGAAGGCTTTCCTTATAATTTTACACTGTTATACCCATTCAGGCAAGCTAAACGTGGGTAAACAGGCGTCCATTGACTTCAATAACAGCCACTGCTAACATTAAGGTTGGAGGAGAGTATGACTACGAAGGTCAACGTCGCCAGACTGGTCCTGTTCCCGCAGACGGCTGAAATAAACCAGGACGACCATCTGGTGATAGGCGGCTGTGACACTCTAGAACTGGCCGGGGAATTCGGTACGCCCCTGTATGTCTTCGACGAGGCAGGCCTGCGTCAGCAGTGCCGGACCTTTAAGACGGAGTTCGGCCAGCGTTATCCCGATACTGTTGTCAGCTACTCCCCTAAAGCCTTTACCAGTCAGGCCATGGTGAAGCTCGTGGAAGAAGAGGGTCTCCACCTGGATGTGGTCACCGGCGGGGAGATAGGCATCGCCCGCTCGGTGGGCTTCCCCGTGGAAAAAATGCATTTCCCCGGCAACAACAAATCAGCCGAGGAACTGGAAATGGCGTTAGAGTACGGGATAGGACATATCGTGGTGGACAACCTGCCCGAGCTTAATATGCTGCGTGAAATAGCCGGTAGCCGTAAGGTCTCCATACTGCTGCGTCTTAATCCCGGTATCGACCCGCATACCCATAAATACAATGCTACCGGCATCGTGGACTCCAAGTTCGGCTTAACTCGGGCTACCTGGGACGAGGCGGTGGCTACCGCCCTCTCGGCGTCCAACCTGGATGTTGACGGCCTGCACTTTCACCTCGGTTCCGGCATACACGAGACGGAGCCGTATGAGAAAGCCATTGAAGTCGTGCTGGAGTACGCGGCGTATATCAAGCAGAGACATAACTTTGAGACCAGGGTATTGAGTATCGGCGGTGGATTCGGCGTCCGGTACACACTGGGAGACAATCCTCCTGCCATTGATACCTGGGCTGAAGTTATCGTCAACAGGATTACCGGCCTGTGCCGTGATTTGAAGCTGTCGTTGCCGAAGCTGATTATCGAGCCGGGCCGGGCGATAGTAGCCCGCGCCGGTATGGCGCTGTACCGGGTAGGGGTCATTAAGGACATACCGGGGATTCGTAAATACGTCTGCATCGACGGCGGTATGGGCGACAACATCCGGCAGCCGATGTACGGCGCCCGGCAGGAGGCACTGATAGCGAATCGAGCCTCGGCAAAAGAGACCGAAAAAGTCACCATTGCCGGTAAGTATTGCGAGTCCGGCGATGTCCTCATCAACGATATCGATATGCCCGAAATGAAAGCGGGCGATATCCTGGCGGTGGCCGGCAGCGGCGCTTACGTGATACCTTTACAGAGCAACTATAACGCCATGTTACGTCCGGCGATAGTCTTCGTAAAGGAAGGTAAAGCCCGGCTTATCCGACGCCGCGAGACGCTTCAAGACCTTATCGGGCGTGATTTGATTTAACCGGGAGAGACTCAATGTGGCAAATAATCGGACAGACCCGGGTGGTCTCTCTGTTACAGCATAGCCTGGAGTCAAGCACGCTGGCCCATGCCTATCTACTGGTGGGGCCGGCCCATGTCGGCAAGATGACCCTGGCGATAAATCTCGCCCAGGCGCTCAACTGCGCAGCGCCCGAGAAACCCTGCCTCGAATGCATTCCCTGTAAAAAGATAGCTGCCGGTACCCATGCCGACGTACGGGTCACCGGCCTGACACGTAATGAAGACGAAGCAGAAGCCAAGCTGATAAGCATCGACCAGATTAAAGAGATACAGCACTCGGCCAGCCTGCCGCCGTTCGAA
>CAYVPT010000162.1:0-6089 GCA_964453865.1 uncultured Dehalococcoidaceae bacterium | reverse complement strand
TGATACACAACTGGAACCCGGAAATAGCCGTCCGTCCCCGCACCGTCACCATCGTCGAAGAAGACGGGCTCTTTCTGAGCAACTACGTCCTCATGAAACCGGTTAATTCCCTGCAGATGTATCCCACCGCCCGGTGTATCGGTAACAACGCCACCGTACGTTACAACAGCATCCTGGTAGCCGGTCAGGGGACGAACCTGGATGTCGGCTCGCGGGTCATCCTGGGCGCCGCTAACGCGCGGACCGAGATTATCTCCCGGGCCATCACCACCGGCGGGAATATCATCGCCCGCGGCTACATCGAGGGCAATTATCCGGATGTAAAGGGACACCTGGAATGCCGCGGCTTGATACTGGGAGAGAAAGGTATGATACACGCCATCCCCGAGCTCAAAGGCAACCTGGCCGGCATCGACCTTTCCCACGAGGCGGCTGTCGGGAAGATTGCCGAGGAAGAGGTGGAATACCTGATGGCCAGGGGACTGACTCGAGAAGAAGCGACGGCGACTATAGTGAGGGGATTCCTGCGCGTGGATATCGAGGGGCTGCCCCCTATGCTGAGTGCGGAGCTGAAGCGGGCGGTAGAAGCCAGCGAGAAAGAAGTTATGTAACCGGGGGCGAAAAATGAACTTAAATGCCCTCCAAAAAATCGGATATGGCATGTATGTCATCGGATCGCACCAGGGTAAAAAGCTCAACGGGCAGATAGCCAACACGTTGTTTCAAATAACCTCGGAGCCGCCGACAGTGGCGGTGAGTATTAACAAAAGCAATCTGACCAATGAATTCATTAAAGCCAGCCGCGTCTTTTCCGCCTCGGTGCTGTGTGAAACGGCATCCCTTCCGTTTATCGGGGGATTCGGTTTCAAGTCCGGCAGAGACGTGGATAAGACAAAGAACGTTAATTATAAGATAGGTCAGACCGGTTCGCCGGTATTCCTCGATAACGCCACGGCTTATCTCGAGGTGGAGGTAACCCATGACGTCGATGTCGGTACGCATACCCTATTTATCGGGAAGGTCGTGGCGGCGGAAATCCTTAATGATAACCCGTGCATGACTTATGATTACTATCATCAGGTAAAGCGGGGGACCACCCCAAAAACAGCCCCCGGCTATATATCCCAGAAAAAAGGAGGGAAAGAATAAAATGGCAAAATACGAATGCACTGTCTGCGGCTATATCTACGACCCGGAACTGGGCGATCTCGACGGAGGTATCAAACCGGGAACGCCGTTCGAGAAAATACCCGACGACTGGGTATGCCCCGTATGCGGGGCAGCCAAGAGCGAGTTTGTAAAAGTAGAGGGCTAATGATATTACCGTCAAGATAGAAAGAGGTGACTTATGGTCAAGAAAGAAATCATCGAACTGCTGAACCTCGACCTTGAGAACGAACATGGAGCTATTATTCAATATCTAAGCCACGGGTATGCCATGGGTGAAGGCGAACTGTCCTGTGAAATCGAAGCTATGGCCCGGGAAGAAATGCGGCACCTGGACTGGCTGGCGGAGACAATCGTCGGCCTGGGCGGTCAGCCCAGTCTTAAAAGAGGCACGATGAACATGGCGGGGGAAACCGTACCGGAATGGATGGGGGACGATGTCAAACTGGAAGAAGGCGCTATCAAGCAGTATAAAGAGCATATCAAGATGATTGACGACCCCGAAATTGAGCGCCTCCTGAAGCGTATACTGGCAGATGAAGAAGCGCATCGTGGCAAATTCATGCACTTCGTGGACAAGGCGGGTAGAGAGGGCTTGAAAGATAACCGGGGCGACCGTAAGGACGGCGTGACCAAGATGCTGAACTGGGGTATCGAGCACGAATATACGGTCATACTGCAGTACATGTTTCACTCCTACATGACGCAAAACGCCGAAGCGAAGAAGCAGCTGGAGGACCAGGCCATCAACGAGATGCAGCACCTGGGCTGGCTGGCCGAGGAAATGGTTGACGGCGGTGGTAACCCGAGAATCGAGCATACCAAGCCCGATGAATCTACCCGGACGGCGGATATGCTGACGGCGGATATCAAGATTGAGAAAGAGGTAGCCGCAGCCTACGATAAAGCCGCTAAGGAAGTGGATGACAAAGGCTTGAAAGAGCTGCTTCTTAGAATCAGAGACAACGAGCGATACCATATCGAAGTGTTCAACGACTTGTTTGAGGATGAGGAAAGCGATAATGACCCGGGTATAAGCGCTCATCTTCCCGGTGGGTAATAAATATGAGCAGCTATGTGGAAGCCGGCAAGACCGGCGAGTTCAGTGATGGAATGAAAAAGAAGGTCATCGTCGGAGGGCAGGAGGTTATGCTGGCCAGGGTGGGGGACAAATACTACGCCGTTGGCAACCGCTGTCCTCACCGGGGTGGCGAGCTCACGGTCGGGCAGCTCAAAGGTACCGTTATCACCTGTCCGCTGCACGGCTCTCAGTTTGACGTTGCCGACGGGCATAACGTCCGCTGGCTTAATGGGAAGGGGCTCGTTGCATCGCTGGCCAAGGTCATAAAACCACCGCGGCCCCTGCCGACATATAATGTTAAAGTCGATGGCGACAGCATTTTAATAGAAGTTTGAGATATTGCATGTTTGCCTCCGGGATAGCTGATAGGGAGGTGATGATATGTCTATCGTATCTTCCGATCACGAGTTGATTAATATAGCTATCGACATCGAGAGGAGGGGTATCACCTTCTATGATGTCATGGCAAAATCTACCGATAACGAGATGGCCAGGGCTGCTTTTGAAGGACTGGTGGTGATGGAGCGGGAGCATCTGGATACGTTCGAGGGAATGCTGGCCGGGATTAAAAATGGACCGCCGGGCGAAGTTGAATCGACGGAATACCCCGGCTACCTGCAGGCGCTGATTGACGAAGCTGTTTTTACCGACGATATGATTACCAGCGAGATGGCGACCCAGGCGGATAGCGATATTAAAGCGCTGGAACTCGCTATCAGCGCCGAGAAGGACTCTATCCTTTTTTATTATGAGATGCGAGATAATGTGCCCCAGCGGATTAGACCTGTAATAAACAGGATAATTGCCGAGGAAAAAACACACCTCCGGCAGCTATCGGAAATCAAGAATAAATTATCGACTTCCTGATTATTCCGCGCCCAAGTCGAGAAATAGTCATCAATATCTCAGTGCTGCGAGCGCTGGATTAAGGAGTTCATCACATGGCTAACAAAGTAATTATCGGTATACTGATACTACTGGTGATTATTTCAGGAGGCATCGGCTACTACTCATATACGCTCAATCAACAGATCGACCGTCTGGGTGACCGGTTGACGTCTTTTGAAACGGAACAGGCAGCCCGGGTTGAGGCACTCGGTGACGAGCTTTCCGGTCTGCAGACGGAAACTCAGGCCGGTATCAGTTTCCTGAAAGAGCAGATTACCGGTGCTAAGACCGATATCAGCACTTTGAAATCCGAAATGGAGTCGGCCGGTGAACGCCTCTCCGGTATAGAGGCAGAGACAGGCGCTATCACCTCTCAGGTTGAAAGCCTGGGTGAACGTGTCAGTGACGCTGAGGACACTATCTCGCGTTCCATGGTTGATGCCAATAAAGTCTATCAGGAGGTCAGCCGGGCGACGGTAAGAATTACGAATGGTGAGTATGCGGTTGGCTCCGGATTTGTTTACGATGATGACGGCCATATCGTTACCGCCTATCATGTCGTCGAAAGTCTTACCCGGATATTGGTCATGATGAATGACGGCCAGGTATCGCCGGCAACTATGATAGGTTATTGTGAGTTCAGCGATGTTGCCGTGCTGAGCCTGGAAAGTAATCCGGGCATCGCGGCCCCCGTTATCGGCGACTCCAGTCTATTACGCGTCGGGGAGCCGGTCATCGCCATCGGCAGTCCCGGTGATACTGAAAGTCCCCTCGGATTGAGAGATACGCTAACAGCCGGTATCTTAAGCCAGGTTAATCGTTTTATCGATGTTGAGGGTCGCTGGGTGGCTAATATGCTCCAGTTGGATGCCCCGATAAATTTCGGCAATTCGGGTTGTCCGGTGTCAAATTCCGCGGGTGAAATTATAGGACTGGCTACCGCCAGGATTGACCCGACACAGGGCGATGGCATTTACTTTGCCGTATCCTCGAACAAGTTCAGGAGAGTGGCCGAGGCTATTATCGACAGCGGCTCGTTTGCCTATCCCTGGGTTGGTACCGGCATAGCCGACCTTACACCTCAGATGGTACAGGACATGTCGCTGGAGACGTCCAACGGCGTACTGGTGACGGCTGTTTTTGATAATGGTCCGGCTGACCTGGCCGGTGTCCTGTTTAACGACGTTATCGTAGCTGTTGACGGCGTACCCGTCAAAGATACCGGCGAGCTTACATCCTATCTGGGGGAATATAAGAACGCGGGCGATGAAATAACCCTTGAAATAATACGCGGTGGTACCACGATTGAAATTACTCTTGAAGTAGGCGAGCGTGAGCAGTAAGCGGTGGAATCAACTGATTTTACCGTATCTGATAAATGTACCCACCTTTTTTCTGAACACCAGTACCAGCCCGAACCAGAGCAGTATCCCCAGTCCTATCAATTCCGGGATAAAAATGCCCGACTCGGAAAATAACGCCATGAGAATATTCGATAGCCAGTCCGTGAGTTCGGCTTTCTCAAAAGTTAATCCCAGCAACGGCCAGAAGAGTGTGCCGGGAGCTGCCCACATTCTGTCCAGGACGAGATGGAGAAAAGTGCCGGCGGCGAGGGTGAGCATCCAGACCTGACGATGACGCTTGAAAAGATAAAAGCCGATACCCGTCAGAATAATCAGGAACAGTAGCGTATGCGAGAAGATACGGCCGTTGGAGAAGGTCTCGCGGAAAAAGTATTGGCCGACAGGTTTATCGATGATGTCCGGCAGCAGCGAGCCGACCAGCAGCACCCTGATATCTACGTAGCGCGAAAGCGAAGCAAACCAGGATATCTTTTCATCTGGATTGGTTTGCCCTCGATTCAAGGCTCCGGCGATAAGCGTCGCCGCGCCCAGGGTAATTCCGGTGTGTCCGAATACAAGCATCGAATGTTTATCCTCGCGGAAAATTCTAATGCATAACGTAAATTTTCGTAAGTAATATTTAAAAGGTACTATTAACTATAATATAATAAATAGTCTTTATTGGGAATAAGGCTGGCGGTTGAACTGGAAAATGAAAGTAATTGGACTAACGGGCGGTATCGGCAGCGGCAAGAGCACCGTAGCCGGGTACCTGGCGGGGTTGGGGGCGGCGGTTATCGAACTGGATAAGGTGGGCCATGAGGTCATCAAGCCGGGCACCCGGGCTTTCAAACAGGTAGTCGGCGAGTTCGGAGAAGTCATTCTGGGTGCCGGTGGAGAAATCGACCGTACCAGGCTGGGGGATATCGTTTTTAGAAATCCCCAGGCGCTGGCGAGATTAAACCGGATAGTGCATCCCTTCATAGATGAAACCGTGCGCGGCAGGATTGAAAAATATAGACAACAAGGGAGGAAAGTGGTCGTGCTGGAGGCCGCCGCGATTCTGGAAGCGGGCAGGGCGGCGCAGACCGACGAGATATGGGTGACCACCGCACCTGAGGCTGCGGTACTCGAACGACTCAGTAAAAGGTCGGGTTATTCCGAAGAAGAATCAAGAGCCAGATTGCGTTCTCAATTATCCGGCGAAGAGCGCATCAGACATGCGGATGTGGTCATCGATACCGATTGCACTCTGGACGAGCTTAAATCCAGGGTTGAAAAAGAATGGGAAAAGCTGATGGCGCGGGACGGTTAGATAATCTGGGTTTAGTTATTTGAACAGTTTTACTATATAATACGCAAACAAAGAAATTTTATAGGAGGCGTGGTAATAGGAGACTGGATACTAATACTGGGATGGGGAAGCCCGATAGGAATAGGCATTTTTCTGGTGCTGCTGGGCACGATGATATTTATGCTGGCAAAAGCGGATCAAGTGAGCAAGCGTACCAAGAGGGAGAACCCGGATAAGAAATAATCGGTTGAGTTTGATATTATGGCTTGCCAGCCGTAGCCTTGGCGTAGGCTGGCGGAGAGGGTGGGATTCGAAC
>CAYVPT010000161.1:0-6105 GCA_964453865.1 uncultured Dehalococcoidaceae bacterium | reverse complement strand
AACTATCTGAAGGACCAAGCAGAAGCGATAAAGGGACAACTGGAGCAAATTGAGTCCAGGATGCATGAACTGGAGGCAGACAAGGAATAAGTTTAATATTTTTTAAGGAGGCACGCTATGCCAGGTTTTAACGGTACCGGGCCCAATGGTATGGGGCCGATGACGGGAGGTGGTCGGGGATTCTGTAATCCCCGGGGAGGCAGCCTGCGACAGTATGTCTTTCCCCGACGGGTAGATTATGCGTCCCCGCGTTACGGTATATACGGTTTTCGACCATTTGCCCCGCGGGTAACTCGAGAGCAGGAATTCGAATTTTTAAAAAGACAGGCGGAGTCTTTCAGGGATGAGCTTAAAGACCTTGAGACCAGGATAGAAAAACTCTCCGCCGAAAAAGAATGAGGAGGCACTATGAAAATTGCTATATCCGCCAGCGGTCGCGATCTTGATGCTGAGGTGGACCCTCGATTCGGTCGCTGCCAGTACTTTATTATTGCTGACGCGGAAACAGAGGGGTTTGAAGCAGTGGATAATACCAGCGCCGGAGCAAGCGGCGGGGCAGGTATCTCGGCAGCTCAGATGATTGTCGATAAAGGTGTCGAGGCGGTCCTTACCGGCAACTGCGGCCCGAACGCACATGGAGTACTATCAGCTGCCGGAATAAAGATAATTACCGGAGTATCGGGTAAAGTAAAGGATGCTATCGCGGAATACAAAATCGGCACCTATTCGATCGCTCAACAAGCTAACGTTCCGGACCATTTCGGGATGGGAGCACAGACAGGAGGTGGCTCCGGTATGGGCGGTGGCGGTGGCAGGGGTATGGGTGGAGGTGGAGGCAGAGGCATGGGAATGGGCGGTGGCGGTGGCAGAGGCATGGGAATGGGAGGCGGCATAATGCCTGCATCTTCCTCAACACCACAATCATCAAGCCCGGAGCAGGAAATAGAAGTTCTTAAAGACCAATCACAGGCGTTGGCAAAGCAACTGGCACAAATTCAGCAGCGTATTGAGGACTTAGGGAAGAACCAGAAGTAAGTATATAAAATAATATAGGAGGCATTGGTATGCCCAGAGGAGACGGAACCGGACCGCCAAGAAGCGGTGGAGCCGGCAGGAGACCAGGTAGAGGTAGCAGTGACAGGATGGGCGGCAACCGGCCTAGTGCCGGCCCCGGCGGGGACTGCGTTTGCCCGAAATGCGGAGAAAGAGCGTCCCATGATACAGGGGTACCCTGTAGTAGTATGAGTTGCCCTAAATGTGGAACGAAGATGACCAGAGGTTAAGATTATAAGATGATCATATCGGTTGCCAGTGGTAAAGGGGGAACGGGTAAGACCCTGGTGGCGACGAGTCTTGCCCTTTCTCTGAAGGGTAATTACAACGTGCAGCTCCTTGACTGTGATGTGGAAGAGCCTAATGACCATATCTTTTTAAAACCGACGATTACCCGCAGTGAAGCGGTTTCCATACCGGTGCCCGAAGTAGACGAGGAGAAGTGCACTCACTGCGGCAAATGCGCTGAAGTCTGCGCCTATAATGCCATCGCCGTAGTGAAGGAACACGTGCTGACATTCCCCGAGCTATGCCACGGCTGTGGCGCCTGTAGTTATTTATGCCCGGAGAAAGCCATATCTGAGACGCCCCATAAGATAGGGATAATCGAAAAAGGACAGGCCGATGGCGTCGCCTTCGGCCACGGTAAACTCACCATCGGCCAGGCAATGGCGCCGCCGGTCATTCGAGAAGTGAAAAAACTCGTTGATAGGGATAGTGTGGTTATCATCGATGCTTCGCCGGGAACGTCTTGCCCGGTGGTGGAAGCTGTCAAAGGCAGCGACTTCTGCCTGCTGGTAACCGAGCCGACGCCTTTCGGTCTGAATGACCTGGTTCTGGCGGTAGAGACGATAAGGCAACTCGGGATACCCTGCGGCATTGTTCTCAACCGCGCCGGTGTGGGCGACGGCAAGACGGAGGAATACTGCCGGAAAGAGGATATACCGATACTGCTGACGATTCCCCTGGATACGTTTATCGCTACCTTCTATTCAAAAGGTATTCCGCTGATTGAAGGTATACCTCATTATAAAAATAGCTTTACTGAGCTATTCGGTAAAATCGGAGAGATGCTGAATGAAAGAATTAGTAATCCTAAGCGGTAAGGGCGGCACCGGTAAGACCAGTATCGTGGGTTCATTCGCCGCCATCGCTCAAAACAAGGTGATGGCCGACTGTGATGTGGACGCCGCTGACCTGCACCTGCTACTCAATCCCTCGGTTAAGGAGAAAAACGAATTTTGGAGTGGTCAGGCCGCTGTTATCGATAAGGATAAGTGTATCGAGTGCGGCCTGTGCCAGGATATATGCCGGTTTGATGCCATCCACGATTACACAGTTGACTCTGTTTCCTGCGAAGGCTGCGGTTTTTGCTCACATATATGTCCGGTGGAAGCAATTACCATGAATGAATGTAAAGCAGGAGACTGGTTTATATCCGAAAGCAAATCCGGGCCTCTGGTACACGCGCGCCTGGGTATCGCCCAGGAGAACTCTGGCAAGCTGGTGGCGCTGGTCAGACAGCAGGCCAAAGAGCTTGCCGATAAAAACGGCCTTGATTATATTATCAGCGACGGGCCTCCAGGTATCGGTTGCCCGGTAATTTCCTCTTTATCCGGAGTTAACCTGGCACTTATCGTTACCGAGCCGACGCTTTCGGGCATACACGACATGGAAAGAGTGCTCAGCGTCTGTAAGCATTTCGGTGTTCCCGCCATGGTCTGCATCAACAAGTATGACCTGAATGATCAAAATACCTCAGCCATCCATGAATACTGTCGTGAAAATGATGTTGAGGTGGTTGCTATGATTCCCTTCGATAATGTTGTCACCGAGGCAATGGTGAAAGGGCTATCAGTCGTGGAACATTCCGACGGCAGGGTAGCGAGGGAAATCAAGAGTCTGTGGCAGCAAATAAATCGCAAGTTACAGGGATAGAGGGAGAAGCTATGCCTATCTATGAATATGAATGCCCAGCCTGTGGCGAGAAGTTTGAACTTCGTCGGGGTATAAATGACAGTGATAGCGAGATAAAATGTCCCCAATGCGGGGTGGCAAATCCGCGCCGGGTTTTCTCAACATTCAGTATGGGTTCTTCAGGTGGAGCTTGCCTTCCGAGCAGTCCCACCTGAAGCATTAGCAGGTGAGGCAGTATGCCTCAGTATGCTTTTCTTCGGAGATGGGAATCAATACCAATTTTCGACTTTAAATAAGTTCGTTTAAACCTGAATAAATATATTAGACAGGAATAGTAAAATAGATCAGGAGGAATTTGATGAAATACGCAGTACCGGTAAATGGCGGTGTCGTATCCATGCATTTTGGCCATTGTGAGCATTTTGCCTTAATAGATGTCGACGAAGCCAAGAAGCAGATTTTGAAAAAGGAGCTGGTCAATTCGCCGGGACACGAACCGGGGTTACTCCCTCAGTGGCTGGCAGAAAAAGGAGTATCGCAGGTCATCGCCGGTGGTATGGGTTCGCGTGCTCAAGGTCTCTTTCAACAAAGCAATATTAACGTCATCACCGGCGTTATGGAGAGTGACCCGGAGAAAGCCGTCTTGAGCTATTTAAATGGTGTTCTGGCAACCGGAGACAACACATGCGACCACTAGCCGGAAAGATGGAGAAATAGCAGATGATAACTGAAGAGCGGATAAAACAAAGCCTAGAAGCAGTGCTGGTGCCAGGCCCCAAGCGCAGTGTAGTCGGGCTGAACATGGTGCGTGAGATTAATATTTCCGATGGAAAGGTGGGCATTACTCTGGCATCCACCGGATTGATCCCGGGCGCCCAGGACTGGGTGAAAAGCAAAACCCAGGAAGCTATTGAGAAGCTGCCCGAAGTCAAAGAAGTAACCGTGAACTACAGTGGCGTAAAGGCAAAGGAACTGAATAAGATAGACCAGATTATCGCTGTGATGAGCGGTAAAGGAGGCGTGGGTAAATCCCTGGTATCTGGTCTGGTTGCCGTTGCACTAAAACGCCAGGGCTACGAAGTTGGTATCCTCGACGCCGATATCACCGGCCCGAGCATACCCAAGATGTTCGGTATCAATGTCCCGCCAAGTGGTAATGAGGATGGAATGCTGCCTGTGCTCTCCAAATCAGGCATAGAGGTCATGTCTATCAACCTGCTTTTACAAAATGAGGATGAAGCAGTTATCTGGCGTGGTCCGTTAATCGGCAATACAATAAAGCAATTCGGGGAAGATGTGTTATGGGGTAGGCTTGATTATCTGATTGTTGACCTGCCCCCGGGTACGGCGGATGCGCCACTCACCCTGATGCAGTCCTTTCCAATCTCGGGGGTAATTATCGTCTTCACGCCTCAAAGCCTGGTTGAAATGATAGTTAAGAAGGCGGTGAAAATGGTGCAGAAGATGGAGAAACGGGTTCTGGGTGTAGTGGAGAATATGAGCTATCTGTATGTGCCGGAAATAGATAAGAAGATTGAGATATTCGGTAAAAGCCGGGCAGAGCAGATGGCCACCGCAGCACAAGCTCCTTTGCTCGGGCAACTCCCAATAGACCCCGAACTGGCCAAACTCTGTGACGAAGGGAACATCGAGCGATATGATGGAGAAATCGTGACCAAGCTCGGTGAAGCTATAAGCCGATTGATAGAAACTGAGACCAAATAATGCAGGAGACGAGGCAATGTCTTCGGAACTGGATGATCTTCAAGCACTGGTAATGGCGGATGCCCGCAAGATATATTCTGAGACGGTAATTGACCATGCCATGAATCCGAGACATTTGGGCACTATACAGTATGCTGACGGCTTCGCCAGGGTCACCGGGCCGTGCGGCGATACCATGGAGGTCTGGCTCAAAGTAAAGAATTCCACGATTACCGATATTAGTTTCATGACCGATGGTTGCGGTCCCAGCATTGCCTCCGGTAGCATGGCAACCGAGCTGGCTGTGGGGAAAAGAATCGTTGAAGCTATAAAGTTAAGCCAGCAGGATGTTTTGAACGCTCTGGGGGGTCTGCCTGAGGAAAGCCAGCACTGTGCGCTGCTGGCGACAAATACGCTGAAAGCAGCCATAAGAGATTATCTGGCAATGCAGAGAGAACCGTGGAAAAAAGCGTACCGCCAGTATTAGGGGACGCAGTGTGAGTGTTAAGGATTACTACCGGAACATGATTGGTAGTTTATTGGTAAATATAGCTGCGGGAAGTCTTGGAAATGCTGGATAAAGATGAGCGTACTCTGGAACAGTTATACCGGAGCACGGTTAACGGTCTTTACGCCAGGCTCAGGAGTAACTATGATTTTATCTACCGGAAATTCGGTGATGAAGGGATAAAACTAATAGCGGAAATGAGCCGGGAATATGGCCTGAGTATAGCAGACAGGGCCCGAGATAGACTGAAAAGCAATGACCTTAATACTGTAGCCAGGTATCTCTTGAGGATATTTAGTACGGTAGGTTGGGGCAGGGATGGCTTTACGGAGATGGTAAAAATGGATGATTCCAGAGTAGTGATTAAGGCCAGCGAGTGCCCGCTTCATTTCAAAAATCCGCAAATGTGTATAGCTCATACAGCAATGGAAAAGACCATAGTTGAGGAATTGAATCCTGATTTGACATACAGAATCGGCAGGTCTATTCCTGCTGGTGATTCCTACTGCGAGCATATAATCGAAATCAAGTCACCGGAGGACAAGTTCAGTAGTCGGGAAAAAGCAAAGTAGAGAAAAACTCGTGATTAGTTCCATAGTCTATGGTCCGGTACCGTCCCGAAGGTTAGGCCGCAGCCTGGGGATAAATAACATCCCGCCTAAAAAATGCTCCTATTCGTGCGTCTACTGTCAGCTAGGGCGTACCGCGGATAAGCAAGTCAAGAGGGAAACTTTCTACGAGCCGCTGGAGCTTACCCGGAGCGTAAGAGAAAGAGTTAGACAGGTCAGGAGTAAAGGCGAGCCTATAGACTACCTCGCTTTTGTTCCTGATGGCGAGCCGACTATGGATGCCAACCTTGGCAGGGAGATTGAGCTACTGCGAGCGCTGGACATAAAGATTGCGGTTATTACTAACGCTTCACT
>CAYVPT010000160.1:0-6132 GCA_964453865.1 uncultured Dehalococcoidaceae bacterium | reverse complement strand
CCATTATCATCGGGCATATCCTTCTAGCCCCCAATTTCACCAAGGATAACACTCGTAACGCAGAACCGGGCTAGTTTCATTATAGGTTTTTAAAAGTGTTCCGCCTGTATGGGTAATAACCAAGGAATACTGCGATGCAGGGAGTATGGCTTTCCGGGGGAGGTGTGGGGTGATTTTCCCTATTTACCAACGGGATTGATATGCTGGTTATACTTGCATTTCAGGCGGATTTGTGATAAAGTCTAGATACAATTTAACCGCTAGGGGTGCTCAGGGCTGAGAGGCTTAGTTGTGCCGACCCTTGGAACCTGAACTCGGTAATACGAGCGTAGGGAAGCGGCCTTACACAAAACCAAGGGTCCGATTTTTTCGGTCATAGCCCTTGGTTTTATTATTTTATCGGGGGTGGTTGAAATGACACAGCTGGAAATAGCCAGAAAAGGTAATATCTCATCGCAGATGGAGGTGGTGGCACGGGTCGAGGAAACGGACGCCGAAACTATCCGTCAGGGGGTGGCAAAGGGGACGATTGTTGTCCCGGCCAATGTCAACCATGCCGGCCTCACTCCCTGTGGTGTGGGGGCGGGTTTATCGACCAAGGTCAACGCTAACATCGGGACATCCTCGGACTTCAGTGACATTAATGTCGAACTGGTGAAACTACGCGTGGCCATAGCCGCCGGCGCGGATACCGTTATGGACCTGAGCACCGGCGGCGATATACCGGCTATCCGGCGTACCATTATCGCCGATAGTTCCCGGCCGGTGGGCACGGTACCGGTTTACCAGGCAGGCATCGAGGCCATTGAAAAGCATGGTGCTATCGTCAAGATGAGCGTTGATGATATTTTCAGCGCTATTGAAGAAAACGCCCGTGACGGTGTAGATTTTATTACCGTGCACTGCGGTGTTACCCGGGTGGCGATTGACCGACTCAAAAAGCAGGGGCGGGTGACCGATGTCGTCTCCCGCGGCGGCGCTTTCATGATAGGCTGGATGCTGCATAATGACTGCGAAAATCCTCTCTATGAACACTACGACCGCCTGCTGGATATTGCTCTTGAGCATGATGTTACCCTGAGCCTCGGCGATGGCATGCGCCCGGGCAGCTTGGCCGACGCCACCGACCGGACTCAGGTAGAGGAACTGGTTATACTGGGTGAACTGGTGCAGCGGGCTCAGGATGCCGGCGTTCAGGTAATGGTTGAAGGACCGGGGCATATACCGCTCGACCAGATTGAGACCAATGTCCGCCTTCAAAAGGCCATCTGTAAAGGCGCCCCATTCTATGTGCTGGGACCGTTGGTAACCGATATCGCTGCCGGCTACGACCACATTACCAGTGCCATCGGCGGGGCTATTGCCGCCATGGCCGGGGCCGACTTTCTCTGCTACGTAACGCCGTCCGAGCACCTCGCCATACCAGATGTCGATGACGTCAGGGAAGGCGTCATGGCTTCACGCATTGCCGCTCACGCCGCCGATATCGTCAAAGGCATCAAGGGCGCCCGGGAGAGGGACCGTCAGATGTCTCTGGCGCGGAAACGGCTGGACTGGGAAGAACAGGCCCGGCTGGCGCTGGACCCGGAAAAGTTCAAAAAGACTCACCAGCAGCGCTCTTCCAGCGGAACCGCCTGCAGCATGTGCGGGCAGTACTGCGCTATGGAACTGGTGGGGCAGTACCTGGGTGTTAATGCCGACAAGTGCTAGCTCCCGGCGTACCCGAATTTTGACTCCCCGGGCTTAATGAAATAAGCTATAGATATAAGCCTAGACCGGGCAAAGCAAAATTATAGGGGGTGTACAATGGTTTTTCTACTCGTTATAGGTATCATCGCTCTTATCGTCGGGATTTATTACTGGCAAACCAACAAGAAGAAGCCGGGAGATGCCAGAGACCGAATCGGGGGCACTGTCGGGATGATTGTCGGGGTAGTGTTGATCCTTGCCAGCATTATCTTCAGCTCGTTTACCACTATTCCCGCCGGCCATCGCGGGGTGGTTATCCGGTTTGGCACCATTACCGGCTCTATTCTGGAGGAGGGCCTTCAGACTAAGGTGCCGTTCATCGACTCCGTAGTGAAGACGTCCGTCCAGACCCTGAAATACGAGGCTGATGCCGCTGCAGCCTCCCGCGACCTGCAGGATGTCAGCACGAGAATTGCCCTCAACTGGCGGCTTGACCCGGGTATGACTGCGGTAATTTTCCAGACACTGGGACTGGAGTATATCGACAGGATAGCGGCCCCGGCCATTCAGGAGACTGTCAAACAGGTAACGGCCAGGTACAATGCCGAAGACCTCATTTTACGGCGTGACGAGGTCAAGAACGATATCACTTCGGTTCTGTCGACACGCCTGCTGGAACGCGGTATCATCACCGAAGCGGTATCCATAACCGAATTCCAGTTCAGCACCACCTTCACCGCAGCTATCGAAGCCAAGGTGGCCGCCGAGCAGGCGGTTTTCGAGGCGAGGAACAAGCTGGAGCGTGTCAAGGTTGAAGCCGAACAGAGGGAAGCCGAGGCCAGGGGAGAAGCCAACGCGCGCATCGCCAAGGCGGAAGGTGAGGCCGAATACATACGTGTGGTCACCGACGCCCAGGTCGCCGCCAACGAGGCTATCGACCGGACGCTGACTCCCGAGGTGTTGCAGTACATCCTGCTGGACAGGCTGGGAGAAAATATCAAAGTCATTGTTATACCATCGGGACAGGGACTCGACCTCGTTCTTCCGGAAGAATATACGGATATCACCCTGCCGTAAGAAAAGGGCACTAGAGTAGAATTCTCGGTGGGTATCACAAAAAGCTTACAGGTGTAGTCAGAGGTCGGGAGCCTCTCTCAGCTTTAGGGTTTGCTTGGTTGACATTTGTCCCTATAGTAGTAGAATTATTATATTATGAAACTCTTCGGCTCCTCCGGTATACGCGCCGTTTTCGATAAAGACTTACTCAATCTTGCTTTCAGAGTAGGAGTGGCTGTGGGAGAGCATCACGGCAGTGTCGTCGTGGCTCGGGATACACGTACGTCCGGTGATGCCATGAAACACGCCGTAATTTCCGGTCTTCTAGCCGCGGGCGCTCGCTGCCAGGATGCCGGGATAGTGCCCACGCCGACTCTCGCCTATATTACACGTGAGTTCGATGCCGGTATCATGATTACCGCCTCTCATAATCCCCCGGAGTATAACGGTCTTAAGCTTCTTAATCCGGACGGCTCTTCCTTCGGTTCTTTACAGCAGGCGCTCATAGAAGACGCGATACTATCCGAATCGTACCGGACAACACGGTGGGAAGATATGAAGGAAAGCAGCGTATATAACGGAGCCGTAATGCACCATATAGAAGGTGTATTGCCGGGCTTTCCGGATAGGTTGAATGTCAAGGTTGTGGTGGATGCCGGCTGCGGGGCGGCTTCGGAGATTACCCCGCAACTGCTGGAGAGACTCGGTTGTGAAGTGATAACCCTGAACTGCTATCACAGCGGATTTTTCCCCCGCGGCAGTGAACCGGTGGAGACGAATCTCCAGGAACTCTGCCAAAAAGTTAGCGAATCCGGAGCTGCCGTTGGCATTGCCCATGACGGCGATGCCGACCGCATGATGGCTGTCGATGAACAGGGCAGGTTTGTCTCCGGGGACAGATTGCTGGCCGTTCTGGCGCAGGCTGTTAAAGCCGGAGAAGTGGTAACGACGCTGGATGCCTCCATGACCCTAGAGACGATGGGTTTTCAGGTCCGGCGTACCCGGATAGGGGATACCTGGGTGTCAGAAGAGTTAACAAAAGGCGGCGATTTCGGTGGAGAGACCTCGGGAGCCTGGATTTTCCCGGTGATATCGCTGTGTCCCGATGGCATTTATGCCGCGGCACAAATCGCCGCGATTGCCAGCCGGCATAAACTTTCGGAACTGGTGGATGCCATACCGGTTTATCCGCTACGCCGCGGCAGTGTCAGCAGTGAGGGTGTTGACATATCCCGCCTGGAGGCCAGCCTGAAAGCCCTGGAACCGGTATCGGTTGGAAATATTGATGGTATCAAACTGGACTTCGATGACGGCTGGCTGCTGGTCCGACCTTCCGGCACCGAACCGAAAATAAGGCTGACTGCCGAAGCGAAGACGGAAGCACGGGCACAGCAGTTATTTAACAGCGGACTTCAAGCTGTCGAAAGTTCCGTAAAAACCGGAGGGAGAAAAAGTTGAAAGCGGTTATTTTAGCCGCCGGCGAAGGTAACCGGATGCGTCCGCTTACCAGCAACCGGCCCAAGGTAATGCTCCCACTCGCCAATAAGCCCATTCTGGAGCACCTGCTTATCGAGGTTAAAGAAGCCGGTATCGTCGACTTTGTTTTCATCGTCGGCTACTGTGACGAACAGGTGAGGAGCTATTTCGGCAAAGGCGAGAAATGGGGCGTGAATATCGCTTATTCGGAACAGAGGAAACAGCTGGGCACGGCGGATGCCATCAGGATGGTCGAGGGCATAGTAAAGGAAAATTTCCTGGTCATTAACGGCGACGTGGTCGTCAGCCGTAAAGATATTAAGAAACTCACGAAAAGCGCCCATAATACCATGGGTATTATTGAAGTTAAAGACCCCCGCGGTCTGGGAATGGTCGAGTTATCCGGGACAAAGGTCGCCAACATTTATGAAAAAATAGCCCAGCCGCCGACCCTCATGGCCAATACCGGACTTTATCTTTTTACACCGGAGGTGTTCGAAGCTATATCCCGGACGGAGAAATCGCCGCGGGGTGAGTACGAGATAACCGACTCGTTAAAGATACTCATGTCTACGAAGTCGGGACTCCATTATCAGGAACTGCAGTCTTGGCTCGACCTCAGTTATCCGTGGGATTTGCTGGCCGCCAACGAGTCCATGCTGGCCGGACTGAAACCGCAAAATCTGGGTGTTGTGGAAGAAAACGTAGTGCTGAAAGGGGCTGTCGCTATCGGGAAGAATACGGTCATCAAGTCGGGCGCTTATATCGAAGGGCCGGTTATCATCGGGGAAGACTGTCAAATCGGGCCCAACTGTTACATTCGCCCGACCACAGTTATCGGTGACGGCTGTCACGTTGGCGCCGCCGTCGAGGTGAAAAACTCCCTGGTCATGAAAGGGAGTAAGATTCCGCACCTCAGTTATGTAGGTGACAGCGTCATCGGCGAGGGGTGCAACCTGGGCGCCGGCACTAAAATTGCCAACCTGAGACTGGACAAGCAGAATATAACGGTAGCCGGTATCGATACCGGCCGGCGCAAGCTGGGGGCGATTATCGGCGACCGTGTTGAGACGGGAATAAATGCGTCTATAAATGTCGGTTGTATGATTGGAAATAACGCCTTTATCGGACCGGGAATGACGGTCAGCGGGAGGATATTGCCGGATTCTAAGATATTATAGGGGTGGTTTATGAAACAGGCAGTGATACTGGCGGCAGGGGAGGGGCAGCGGCTCAGGCCATTTACGGTAAACCGGCCGAAAGCGATGATATCTATCGCGGATAAACCCATACTTCAGTTCATTATCGAGTCTCTGGCGCAGAACGGCATCCGCGATGTCATCCTCGTGGTCGGCTACCGCAAGGAGCAGGTCTACGATTACCTGGGTTCCGGGGAGCACTGCGGCGTCAATATAACCTATGTCAATCAGACATCGCAGCTGGGTACAGCTCATGCCCTGATGCAGGTCAAAGACGCCGTCGATGATGAATTCCTGGTGCTGTCCGGAGACAATTTGATCGAAGCTCCAACTATCGCCGAATTTGTCCAGGTCAAGCCCGAAGCCCTGCTGGTAAAGAGAGTCAGCGACCCGTTCCGGTACGGGGTGGTGAATATCGAGAATGGAGAGGTACAGGACATCGTCGAAAAGCCTGAGGAGGCGAAAAGCAACCTGGTCAATACCGGTATCTATGCCTTTACCAAAGACATTTTTCAGTTTACCGAGTCCGTGCTGGATATCCCGGATGCCCTTAATAATATGATTGCCGGTGGCTATACCATCAATGCTCTGGAAACCGACCGTACCTGGCTGGACGTGGTATACCCGTGGGATATCATCAGCCTTAATAATGCTGTACTCAAAGATATTGAGGTCAGCCTGGGTGGGACCATTGAAGCCGGGGTCTCTATAA
>CAYVPT010000159.1:0-6155 GCA_964453865.1 uncultured Dehalococcoidaceae bacterium | reverse complement strand
GTCCAAAGATGGCGTTGTCCAGGAAACTGGCGCCGAGAAAATAGCCTACGAGGAGTAGCAGAGCTCCCAATACGCCGACCAGAAACGCCGACCTTATCCGGTTGGACCTTATTTGCTCCCACATGAGAAGATGCCCTCTCTACGAACTGAAACTCACCTTGGGTGCTTCCCTTTCGGCGGGTGCGGCGGTCTCGAAGAACTCCCCGGCCTTGAAGGAGAACATCCCAGCGATGATGTTGGACGGGAACATCTGGGTCTTGTTGTTGTACCTGAGGGTGGAATCATTATAGAACTGCCGGGAGAAACTGATTTTGTTTTCCGTGGAGGTCAGCTCTTCCTGAAGGGCGAGAAAGTTCTGATTGGCTTTCAGGTCGGGATAGCTTTCCGCCACCGCCAGCAGTCGCGCCAGGGCGGAGCTCAATTCGCCTTCCGCCTTGCCTCTTTCCCCGGCGCCGGATTCTGAAAGCTTCTGGGCAAGATTGCGCGCCTGGGTCACCGCCTCCAGTGTTTGCCTTTCATGCGTCATGTATCCCTTGACCGTTTCCACCAGGTTGGGAATAAGGTCATAACGCCTTTTCAGCTGCACATCAATCTGGGCCCAGGCGTTTTTTACCTGGTTGCGCAGGCCGACCAGTCCGTTGTAGGTCGAGGCTAACATGATAATGAGGACGACGACTATTGCCAGGACTATCCATAATGCTATCATCCAGACCTCCTTCTTCGCGCTTATTTATTGTTCTTTAGCTTTAAACGTATCTCCGAGGAAAGCCAGGACTTCCTGTGAAATCCCTTCGCCCGGAGAGGATTTTATCGCCAGTTGCGTAAGCAGCTGGTGGACCTCGCCGCCGTCTAACCAGAGTCCCTCCCCGTGGGTACAGACATCTACGTTTACCGGCGGTTCGCTGATGGCAATCTCACGCATCTTACGGTGGCACAGCGGGCATTTCCGGCTACGGGTTGATTCTTTCACTTCCGGCAGGCGGAGCATAGCTTCCAGGGATAGTTCTACATCGTGGAGGTTGGCGGCCTGTAATAAGAGTTCCAGTTCGGTGGCATCGAACCAGACCCCTTCGCATTTTGGACAATAGTCGAGTTCGATACGGTGGTGTTCGACGATAATCATTGCCTGCCGGCATTCGGGACAAAGCATTACGGCTGCCTTTACTATATTCTCTAATCAAGGAGAATTATACCACAGCTTCGTTTACACTTAAATGTCCGGTGAGTTATTTTTCGACATGCCTGAAATGAATAAATTTAAAGGCACAGCCTTAAGACTGTGCCTTTTTTAGTAACCTGATACAACTTGTATTTATCGCCGTGAACGATTCTGCCGGGTCGCTGATTGCTTGTTATCGCTACGGACACGAAGCATGTCACGTCGGCGGACGACTACACCGATGATGACGATTCCGGCCAGGACCAAGCCGGCGCTGATTATTATCCCCAGGATTTGCCAGCTGACTACCGCGGCTACATCGTCAGAAGTGACGTTAAAGGGCATCGGCGCCGTACTCTCGACGGGAGTATTATACTGGCGTAGTTCCAGCTGGTAAGAGTAAATCCCGGATTCCCATCCGTCGGCAGGTATGTAGTCCAGGCTGCCGGGATTTCCACCGGTTTGCAGAGAGTCAAGCTCAAGAAGAGGTATTTCCTCTATCAAAACGTCTTCATAGTAAACTTTGAGTGTCAGCCCCTTCCCCGCTATTTGTTCCTGGGAGGCATTAACATTATATTCTATTGCTGTAGAGAGAAGTACGCCGGTCTGCTCATCATAAACAGGCGTGATACGGAAATCGGTGATTCCCGTTTGAGAGCTGGCGGACTCCGTATATGAAGTGGACGGACCGGGCAGGACCGTGAACGTTGCCTGCAGGTCGCCGATGGTCACCATATGCTGTCCGGCTTCCTCAACGCTGATAACGAAAATGACTTCCCGGCTTTCACCACCGTTAAGCTCGATTGACTTTGTCTGGGCTTCGGCATTGTCCAGCCGCAGTACCGCATTATAAGTACCGGAAATGTCGCCGGTATTGGTGACGCGAACAGAGACATCAACGTTATCCCCGGCATCTACTTCTTTTGGAGAAACGATAAGATCAGTGATGGTAAAAGCGGCGGGTTCCGGTGCTTCGTTGACGGAGAAAGTCTCTGACAGATTACCGATGCTGATATTATATTCTCCGGTGGCGTCGGGAGTGATACTAAAATATACCTCCTCACTACTTGCGCCATTGAGGGTGACGGTCTTCTGTTCTACGGTATTGCCGTCTATTTTCATGCTGACTTCATAATCGCCGGTATAATCGCCGGCGTTGGAAACGAGGACGCTGGCGGTAAGAGTGTCACCGGGAAGTACCTGCTGCAGACTTAGATTAAGGTCGCTGAGTATAAAGCTGGCAGGTCGGCTGTGAGCCATAAGGGCGTATACCGACAGGTGTTCAATCGGCGCCGACACGGTATGAGTTGCCGGGTTAACCGTGCCTTCCAGCTCAATCCATTCTTCGGCAACGGGGTCCCATTGGGCTTCATAAAGGCTGTCCTCTGAAATTCCATCAGTTATATCGGCATCGGAATACTTGAAGACAAGAATCGCCGATGGGCCGAAAGTGGTACCACCCGGTTGAATGTCATAATACTCGCTGACAGATTCAGAATCCGTACCGGCAGCGAGATCCTGCGCCGACTTTCTAATGCGTATGGACGATACCTTATTTCCGTATCTGTTTAAAACTATCGTGCCTTCGGGGATGATTAGTTTGACTTTATTATCTTCATCTATGGCGACAACCTCACTGGTCATCTCCCCGTCATCTGTCGAGAATTCGGTTAAATATGTCACACCGCCGCCCCCCCCGCCACCGCCGCCACCGCCTCCACCACCGCCACCGCCGCCGCCGGTCTGGTTTACCACAACCTGGCCGTCGACAATGCTTATGGCCACGGCCTGACCGTTAATATCCCCCGCCAGTAACCCTGAGAGCGTCAGCGCGGATGTTCCGCCCTGTGAACCAGCGGTCATGGTGATTACGGCGAATGTACCGGGTGCGGCTACAGATTGCCCGGGAGTTGTAATGGCGCCGGCAACACCGCTAATGGTACCGGCCCCGTTGTCTATGGTGCCCGGACTGAAATAGGTTGACGCTCCGCCCTGCGATAGCAGGTTGCCTTCGGTAACACCGTTTACAGAAACCAGTGCCGGGTTGAAAGCAAGATCAAACTGCACACCGGCGATTGCCGTACCGGGTTCTACAGCGATATCTACGGTAAACTGTCCCCCTGTATTAACACTGGCCGGCGCGGAAACACTGACGGTAGTGGGACCGTCAGCTAAAGCCGGGTTTAAGGGAACCAGTACCAGAGATAATATGATAGCGGTAATCAGTATTCTTAAAAGATGTTTTATTTTTCTCATGCTATGTATCCTATCCCGTCCAGTTCTGGCCGATGATGATAAAGTCAAGGACGTTAACTATTCCGTCCTCGTTGGTATCCTCCAGTATCCAGCCGGTCAGGCCGGATTCGTCCCAGCGCTGCCCGACCAGTATCATATCGAGGACATTGGCGTCACCGTCTCCATTGACATCCCAGTTTGGAAAGAGCTGTACGATGGTGATATTAACGTCCTCATAATCGGTCAAATTACCGTCGGACACTTCAAAGCGTACCGGATAGACACCCGCCTGGTCGTAGCGTGGTGTCCATGACAATCTACGAAAGAATGCATTGAAATTGGCCCCGTCAGGCAGGCTGGAGGTGAAATATGACAACTGGTCGTTGTCAGCATCGTTGGCGGAGATGGTGAAAGTAAGCAGGGTGCCTTCGTTGGACGACCGACCGCCGATCTGACCGAGCACCGGGGCACGGTTAATAGCGACCTCGCCGCTGACAACGCTTATTTCCACGCCCTGGCCGTTGACATCACCCACCACTACCCCTGAGAGTGTGAGTGCGGATACTCCGCCCAGTGAACCAGCGGTCATGGTGATTACAGCGAATGTTTCGGGTGTGGCAACAGACTGGCCCGGGGTGGTAATCGCCCCGGCGACGCTGCTGATGGTACCGGCGACATTATCCACGGTACCCCCGTTAAAATAAGTCGATGCTCCGTCCTGCGACAGCAGGTTACCCTCGGCAACGCTATCCACGGTAACTACGGCAGGGTCGAAAGCGAGGTTGAACTGCATACCGGCAATTGCCGTACCGGGTTCTACAGTGATGTCTACGGTAAATTGTTCGCCCGGGCCGTACCCGGTCGGTGCCGAAACACCAACGACAGTGGGACCGTCAGCCAGGGCCAAATTAAGCGGAATTAGTCCCAGAGCGAGTATAAAAGCCACAAATAGTGTTCTGGCAACTAAAATTCTGGTTTTCACAAGCGCCTCCTATTCCGTCCAGTTCTGGCCGATGACAATCAAATCCAGGATATCGACCGTTCCGTCCTCGTTGGTATCCTCCAGTATCCAGCCGGTCAGGCCGGATTGCCCCCAGCACTGCCCGACCAGTACCATATCGAGGACATTGGCGTCGGTATCGCCGTTAACGTCCCAGTTCTCACTGAACTGGACGACCGTAATGACGATATCCTCGGTATCGGTATATTCTCCGTCGGTTACCTCAAAGCGTACCGAATAGACACCTGCCTGGTCGTAGCGGGGAGTCCAGGAGAACATAAGGTTATCGGAATCAAAATCTGCACCATCCGGTAAATCGGCAGCAGAATAGAACAGCGAGTCGCCGTCAACATCTTCAGCCGAGATGGTGAAGCTGAGTTGTTCACCTACGTGAGTAACTTTATCCGGTTTGATATAAACCATCGGTTCACCGGTAGCTACCGAATCAGGTGCGGAAATGTTTTGTGGCAGAAATTCACCGGTAGAGGTGGCTGCAGGTAAGGCCGGTTCCTGAATTGAGTCTTCGGCGGCGTTACCTATCTGGGTAAAGATGCTGATACTGAGCAGCGAAATCACGGAAAGTCCGCCTATGGCGATTTTCAGTAAGGTGGTCTTTTTATTCCGGTTGAATATATTTTTCATCTTCTCGAAATTTGCTTTTAACATGTTTTTTAAACTCCGGTTCATCTTTTTAATTGTGCCGTTTAATTCACTGCCTATCAATAGGTATTTTGTCACGGAAGGTCATAGTACCTTTACTTCCCTGACGTAAAGGGGGTATTCAGAGAACAGAGGAGAATGAGGAAATTACCAGCGGATTTTAATAGAGAATCTTGATTCTTTTAGGGGTTATTTATATCTGGTTATCGTTGCATACTCACCCCCTTTGTCCCCTTCAGGGAGAACCTCAGGGTGAACTACTCTCGAACAGGTTCATCTTTAATACTCGTTTTTTTCTGTTCAAGAGGGGAATGGATTTTTTAAAAAGGCTAGCGTCCCTCTGTGCGGTGACCCCCCTTTTTTTGGTGATGGAGAGGAAAGAACCACCGGGATAGGCCGTGGATGATGCGAGGGTGGCCAGAGTGGGAAAAGATAACAGGCGATGGGGTGGGGGAGAAAGGGGTGAGGATTGAACGTATTAACCAAATGCAAACGGAACCTTATTTTATGGCTACCGGAGATGTATCTACGGAGTCCTGTAGGCAGATGAAAGATTTTTCGGTATAATGGTTCGTATAGAAAACAGGGGGAAATCTGGAATAGCGAATGGCTAGCGGTGAATCTATCCTTTTAAGTACCGAGTTTCAGATGAGCCTGCTGATGTTTGTGGCATTGGCGGGATACCTGATTGCCTACCGGATAAACCAGTCCGCCGTCGTCGGTATCATACTGGCGGGAATCATCGTCGGCCCCAGCCTGCTGGGACTGGTCACCTATACCGATTTCGTCTCGACACTGGCCCATCTCGGCGCGGTGGTTCTTCTCTTTACCATCGGACTCGAATTCAGTATCAAAGAGATAGCCAAAATCGGTACAGTACACTCTTGCTAAGGAGTGCCTAAATGGCTTATACTACCTGCTAAAGACATCGGCAGGTGAGATATGCAAAAAGATAGTTGGATTTACAAAAGGCTCGAAAGCCTACTTGATAACATCATTTTTGCTGGATTGTTGGCAATTGGAGGTGCGCTAGTGACGTCCTTACGCTCGCTTCCATTACCGGCAATTGTTGGGATAAGTGGGGCAATATTTATCGTTATT
>CAYVPT010000158.1:0-6157 GCA_964453865.1 uncultured Dehalococcoidaceae bacterium | reverse complement strand
AATTCCTCAGCCATGGTCGCCCACTGCTCCGGCAGCAAGGCGGCATCCAGCTGCCCCGTCTTGATTGCCAGAACCTGTTTTGCGGGATTCATCCGCTGAGTATTACTCAATACCCTGGCCTCATCAAGATAATATGTATCTATTATCTTATGCAACAAGACATCAACGGCACCACCCTCTCTCACACAGCCAAGGCGAATATCAGGCTTTTCCAGATCCCTGACAGTCTTTATTTTGTCAGCATTGACTACCAGTCCGTAGCCGTATTTATGCGTCCCGGCTACTACCCTTATGGGCACTCCGGCATTGGCATAGGCATTTATGGCCGGCACCAGGCAGATATAGGCGACCTCAATATCACCCCGGGTTAAAGCCGAAGCCAAGGCCATGCCCGAGGCATAGCTTTCGTAGGCAGTTAAGTTCAGACCTTCCTCTTTAAACCAACCCTTATCCTGACTTATATAAGCGCAGGCGGCGTGGTCCATAAATTCAACCGCCATCCCGATAGATACATCCCCTTCTTCAGCACAGCCGCCAGCCGCGATGAGCGACAGCATTCCAGCTAATACCAAACTAAATATCTTTTTCATCTTTTCCCTCTTTTTAGTCCAATACCGCCCGTTTAATCCGACGCTATATTATCGTCAATATAACGTTGGATAAATTTTTTAAGCGTTCTTTTTTATTGTCCGGCGTACGCTGGAGCGCTTTTCCTTGTATTCATCGATTATCTTACGCCCCTCTGCGGTCAGGCGGGCATAGCCTCCTTGTGGACCGCCGGTCGACTTTTCCACCAGAGGTTTCTGTGCCAGGCGATTCATGGCCTCAACCCAGAGCCAGGCATTACGGTAGGCCAGATGCATTGACCTGGCTGCCGCCGATATCGAACCCAGCTCGTCGATGCGCTCCAGAAGCGTAGCCCGGCCCCACCCCATGAACAATTTACCGTCCTTCTCCAGCCAGACCTTGCTCCTCACCACTATCCCCGACTCCGGCTCATGCCCGGAGCGAACCGCATGTTTAACACCGAATTCCGGGACTTTCTTCGTGACGGTATTTCTTTTATTCACCTTAAAAAACCTTTGGGACATTCTATATTATCAGCAATATAACGTCATGTCAAATCACACCTGAAGACGCCTGTTATCCGGAGTGTACCCGAGGTTAAGATACGCACAATATTATTGTGATTATTTTGTTACTTTTTTGGCACATTTTGTGATGCATTTCTCCCTAAAGGTATTTTAAAATATGTATAATACGCGGACATCGTAAAGAACAATTGTAATGCACAATTTATAACAAACGTAAAATGAAAAAGGAGTTATTTTGCCGCCAAGAAACTACCGAAATAATGTCCGGCTTACCTCACGCGACGTAGCCATATACTGCCAGGTGAGTAAGAGCACGGTACTCGAATGGATAAAAAGCGGCCGATTGAAGGCTTTCCGTCTTCCCAGCGGACACTATCGCATCGATAAAAAGAGCTTCAGAGAATTTCTGGAAAAGTGGAACATGCCCATTAAAACCTGGCTCTTTCCCGATGAGAATGGCAACGGAGGTGAAAAAATATAAAAATGTACCACCGGTACGGTCATTACCTGTAACAGACCCGTGGCCGTTTACTATCCAGAGTGGTGAAAAAATCAGACAGGTATTGTCAATTCTATCCGTAAAGGAGAACCAGCAGATGAAACATTCGAATGTGCAGACACGTCCGAAACCTACCGGAAGGTCCTGCGAATCCCCTAACGGTAGAATGGAAGCCATCGCCTGTGGCGTGCAAGCCCGACTTGACGAAAGGACTGGCTATTCCAGAAGAGTAACCGATGAAACGGTGAACGTCGCCCGGACGTTGGGGGTAGCAGACAGAGAAATTAAGACCTGGGTAAACCAGCGTTTAAAACAATTAGCCCGTGACGAGGAAAGACTGAGAAGCATTAAAATCCTCCTCGACAGGATCCGCAGCAACATTTCCAGTATGAGCTAGGCCCGACATACCCGGCATTATGATGTCAGGGCTGCATATCGTCGGGAATTCTCCGCCACTTCAGAGGCACGTTTTCACCAGCCGTGCCTTCATAGTCACCTCCTTTATTCCCCTCTCCTGTCAAACAGGCCGTCCGGCTAATGCTACTGATTGGAGAGGGGAATTTTTTTGTACAATCCTCGCCCTTAGGTTTTCATCTTACAGACTAACGGTTACCTCTCTCCTGTTTTTGTATTATAATGTCATATACATCACATGACGAGGGAGGAAATCCATGCCCCTGATGAGCGGCGCCGAAGCCCTGGTGGCTTTGCTGGTACGGGACGGGGTGGAAGTTATCTTCGGGATACCGGGCGTTCAGATAATGGACGCCATCGACGCCATCTACCGGGATAAGCGTATCCGCTGGATATCTACCCGCCACGAACAGACGGCCGCCTACATGGCCTACGGCTACGCCCTCTCCACGGGTAAAATCGGCGTGGCTATGGTGCTGCCCGGTCCGGGCGCGCTGAACACGGCCGCTGCCATCGGTACCGCCTACGCGGCATCGGCGCCGGTGCTCCTGATTTCCGGACAGATAGAGAGTCATCACCTGGGTTTCCACCGCGGGGTACTGCACGAACTGGACGAGCAGGCCGACATCTTCCGCTACCTGACGAAATACTGCGGACGCGCCCAGCAGGCGGAGGACATTCCCCTCATTCTCTCCCAGGCCCTGCGGCAGCTAAAGACCGGCCGACCCCGCCCGGCGGAAATCGAAGTACCCTACGACCTGTGGTCGAAGCCGGGTGAAATGACCTTTTCCAGCACCGAAAGACTGCCCCTGATTGAGCCGAATCCCGAAGATATCGACAAAGCTGCCGCTATATTAAAAAACGCCCGGCGTCCGATGATACTGGCCGGTCGCGGCGCGGTCAAGGCCAGCGTGGCGCCAGAAATCACCCGACTCGCCGAACGTCTTAAAGCACCGGCGGTGATGACGCCGGAGGCACAGGGGCTGATACCGCGCGGTCATCCTTTTTACGCCGGTAACTTCACGCTGTGGCTAAATCCGGTCTTAAAAGAGGCCGACGCTGTCCTGGTAGTGGGCAGTCGACTGCGGGCTTCCGGAAACACCCGTCTCGACCTAGGCATGGAGCCGAAGGTCATCCAGATAGACTGCGACGCCGGTGAGCTGGGGAGGAACCACCGTACCGACCTGGGTATCTCCGCCGACGCGGGGCTTACCCTGAATGCCCTGCTCGATATACTGGGCAACGTTTCGTCCAGTACCTGGCGGGAAGCTGAGATAGCCCGGTTACGCGATAATCTGCAGAACAGGTTGGAAAAAGCCGCCCCTTTACAGATGTCCATTATCGATAGCATCTACGAGGCCATCGGGGACGACGGTATTATCGTGCCGGATGTCACCAACCTGGGGTACTGGAGTGATATCGCCTATCCGGTCAGTAAGATATATTCTTACGTGGACTCCTCTTATTTCGCCACCCTCGGTTTCGCCTTCCCGACCTCTCTCGGCGTAAAAATCGGCAACCCGGACAGACCGGTGATAGCCATCTGC
The DNA here is from genome assembly GCA_964453865.1 of uncultured Dehalococcoidaceae bacterium. Taxonomy (GTDB): domain Bacteria; phylum Chloroflexota; class Dehalococcoidia; order Dehalococcoidales; family RBG-16-60-22; genus CAYVPT01. Next base: position 2,603 of record CAYVPT010000158.1, on the reverse strand, counting down.
GGGGACGGGGGATTCCCCTACGCTTCCGCGGAGCTCGCCACCGCCGTACAGGAGAAAATCAACGTCATCGTCCTGCTGTTTTCGGATAACGCCTACGGGACGGTCAAGGGAATACAGCGGCGGCAGTTCGGGGAGAGATACTTCGGGAACGAGCTGCATAATCCTGATTATGTCAAATTCGCTGAGGCTTTCGGGGCTACGGGCGTCAGGCTGAAGAGCCACGAAGAACTCGGCAGGCAACTGAGCCTGGCCTTAAAAGCCGACCGCCCGGTAATCATAGAGACACCGGTACCGCCGCTGGAAACACCGTGGGACGCATTGATAGATAACGTCTGATAACCGGGCGTAGTCCGCCCTATTTCAGGACTTTCGGTTCGAAGTTCAGCGTACCAAAGAGGTCATCGAAAGTCTCGGCGCGTTTTACCAGTTCCACCGAGTCGTCGGCACGCAAAAGCAACTCCTGGGGTCGGGTCCAGCCGTTATAATTACTGGCCATGGCCGGACTGTGGGCGCCGATATCGTGTTGCACCATGATATCACCGATTTCCACCTTCGGGAGCGGCCTCTGTCTGGCAAACTTATCGCTGTTTTCACACAGCGGGCCGACGACATCCACCACCTCTTCCCTGCCCTGCTTCGGTCTGCCCTGCGGGTCGAGGATGGTGATATGATGGTAAGCCGTTTCATAGATAGCCGGCCTGACGTTGGCCGCCCAGGTCGAGGTATCGACGCCGACATACTCGCGGTACTTACTCATGCGGTTAACGACGGTGGCCACCAGCACACCGTGCGGGCCGGTTATATAACGCCCGCTTTCTAAAAACAACGCGGGGGCGTACCCGTGCTTCTTGCGGAATTCATTCAGTAATACAGCGGCTTCACCGGCTAAAGCCGGCATGTCAAAGGCTTTGTCTTCAGGCCGGTAAGGAATGCCGATACCGCCACCGATATTGAAAAACTCGAACTTAATACCCAGGGCATCCGTAAGCATCTCCATGACCTCGATAAGCATCCTGACGGTCTCTACCATGTAGCGGTAATTCCTCTCGTTGGAGACCAGCATGGTATGCAGTCCGAAGCGTTTAGCGCCACGCTCTTTCGCTTTCCTATAAGCGTCAACAACCTGGTCATGGCGGAGTCCGTATTTAGCCTCCACCGGAATCCCGATAATCCGGTTGCCGGAACGCCTTTCGCCGGGATTATAACGAAAACAAATCAGCTCCGGAAAATCGGGGACTCTATCAATCATAGAAATATCATCGATATTCAGGATACAGCCGCCATCGGCCAGCGCCTGCCGGAAAGTCGCCTCGGTGGTATCGTTGGAAGAAAACATGATATCCATGCCGCGGAAGCCGTTGCGGCGGGCAAGCACCAGCTCCGAAGGAGAACTGCAGTCGACGCCGAAGACCAGCCGGCGCATGATTTGAAGAATGGCCGGGTTGGGCAAAGCCTTGACCGCAAAATACTCCAGGAAGCCGGCAATATCCTTAAAATCGGCTTTCAGCTTTTCGCCCGTCTCCATGATTCCCGGTTCGTCAAAGATATGGAAAGGCGTACCGAAATAGTCGATAATCTCCGGCAGTTTGGTGAATAATCTTTCCTGAAAAGACGATGACATCGGCATAACAACCACCTCGCTTTTAAGAAGTGCCTAATTGGACAAGCTGCCCTACCATATAGCTGCACGTATCCGAGGCCAGGAACGCCACCACCGGCGCCACGTCGGACGGCTCGCAGAGTCGTTTGAGGAGCGACGCCTGCCTTTCCCGTTCCAGAAATTCCTGCGGGGCGCGGTAGACCAGGCCGGTCTTGCCCAGGCCGGGCCCAACGGCGTTGACGATGATGCCGTGGGAAGCCACTTCCCTGGCCAGGGCTTTGGTGAACTGGACGACACCGCCTTTGGCCGCCCCGTAGACGGATATGGTGGGGATGCCCTGCCCGCCCGAGGTATTGATAATACGGCCGTACTTGCGGGCAATCATGTGGGGCAGGACCGCCCGGGCAACCCTCATCTGGCCGTAGAGATTGGTCTGGATATCGAAGTCCCAGTCCTCTTCCGTCATCTCCATAAAAGGTCGCAGCCGGCTGCTGGCGCCGGCATTGTTGACCAGGATATCGATTTTTCCGAACTTCTCAATTGCCGCCGCTACCATGACGTCTATTTCCTTCCGAACGGTAACATCGACCTTGACCGCCAGAGCCTGACAACCCAGAGCTTCAACAGCGGTGGCGGTCTGTTTAGCGCCATCAAGGTCGATATCGGCGGCAACGATATGGCAGCCTTCCTCCGCCAGGGTCACGGCGATGGCTTTACCGTAGCCTATCTGGCTGCCGGCGCCGGTCACCAGGGCTACTTTATCTTTTAACTGCAGGTCCATAGTCCACCTCCCCCTGAATATTAACGGAAGTTGTCGTCTTGTTCAATAATCGGCCGGATGAACGGCTCCGGTAAAAGATCGGTGCTAGCCTCCCCCGATGTGAGGCAGAATACAAACGGTATCGTCGGCTTTTAGCGTCCTGTCCGGAGACGCCACTTCATGGTTGACAGTGACAAGAATCGAGTGTTCCTTAAGAGAGATAGACGGGTACTTTTCCCTGAT
>CAYVPT010000157.1:0-6166 GCA_964453865.1 uncultured Dehalococcoidaceae bacterium | reverse complement strand
TAATCGCTCCCGGAACCCAGCCAACGGTAATCACCCGCGGTTCCAAGAGGATAGTAGAAGCGCTTAAGAAACTGGAATTCTTCGTGGTTATCGACGTGATGCAGACCTCATCGATGCCATGGGCTGATGTTGTAATTCCGGTAGCCACCATGTACGAATGCGACCACCCGTTTGAAGCACCCATGGGGGGCATGGGCAACTGGATTATGGCGCGAAACAAGGTGATCGAGCCGCTGGGGGACTATAAATCGGACTATGAATTCTGGCTTGACCTCGGTGTCAAGATGGGATACGGAGAGGACTTCTGGCACGGTAACATCGAGGAGTGCATGAACTATCAGTTGGAAAACTTCGGCATGACAATGGATGAGCTCAGAAAATATCCTACCGGTATTATCTATGAGCCGAAGCCGATGGTTTACGAGAAATACGATGAATTTCTTACGGCTCCCAGCCCCCGGCTTTCCGGGGCGCCATATCTTCCCCAGGGCAAAGTGGCAATTTATAACACCAGTTTCGAGGAGAACGGGTATAACCCGCTGCCGGAATGGGTAGAACCTCCCGAGAGCCCCACGAACACCCCTGAACTTCTCACCAAGTATCCACTGGTCCTTTTTGATACGCATACTTCGGACGTATACAACCACGGGTGGTTGCGCAACGTTCCTTATCTGCGCGAGATTCAACCCGAACCGTGGATACATATTCATCCAGATACAGCTAAGGCACGTGGTATAGAGGATGGTGATTGGGTCATCGTCGAGTCACCGCACGGCTGGATAAAGGTAAAGGCCCTGTATTTCCCCGGGATACGGCCGGATACAATCATGAGCCTCCACGGGTGGTGGCAGGGTTGCGAAGAACTCGGCCTGCCGGGTTATCCCTTGCTGGATGGGGGCGCGAACGTTAATGTTCTTTACAGTACTGACCCCGATAAAGCCTTTGACCCTGTGGTTACGGCTATGTCTAAACAGACGCTTGTCGAAGTCCGAAAAGCAGGGACAAGTGGATAACACTAAAAATGTATCATCATAATCCAGGAAAGGTATGTAATAATAATGTCAAAGCAATTCGGTTTTTACTATGATGCAGCAAGATGTATACAATGTCGGACCTGCGAAGTGGCGTGTAAGAGCACTCATAATGTTGAACCGGGAGTAAAATGGCGGCGAGTCATCGAGACATGGGACGGTGATTATCCCGATGTTACCAGGACTTTTTTCTCCTTAGCTTGCATGCACTGCGAAAAGCCAGCCTGTGCGGCGGCCTGCCCGACCGGGGCTATTATCAAACGTGCTGAGGATGGTATTGTTGTGGTTGATAGGGATAAGTGTAATGGTTGCCAGGACTGCTTATCGGCATGTCCGTATGGTGTGCCACAGTTTGGTGACGACGGCATCATGCAGAAGTGTGATTTCTGCATAGGAATTGGTAGAGAGCCTGCCTGTGCTATATCCTGCCCTTCTGAAGCGCTTAATTTTGGCACTCTTGATGAGTTATCGGAGATGGCAACAGGCAAGACCGTCAGGAGAATGGATGGGGCTACCGGCCCATCCATAATCATCGTGAGTTAAAACACAGTCTGGTTTCAGGTTTTTGATTATGCACTTACAAAAATATTATATCTCTCGCGGTCTCACGTCCTGAAGATACCAAAGAATAATATGATATCACCCTCAAGTAGATTGTTTGGTCATATTTGCTTGTGATGTTTTTTCTTCCTGTAACGGCATATTGTTTCTTCTGATATTATTAGTTGTATGGCTATTAGTGTAATCGCTCCATAAGGTTAGGAAGCTTTCCCTGAAGATATAAGGTAACCGCCTGTTCGATATCTTCGATATCAGTAACCAGTGTTTCAATAACGCGGCTTTTCAGACTCTCATAAGCGCCCCACCCCATGCCGCCGGTGATAAGTACCTGACAGTCATCGATAGCCTGAGCCATGGTAGCGTGTCTGGACTGCGCGCCGGTGTCATAACCGTGGCGTTCGCCCGGAGGGGTTTCCGGGTGCTGGCCAGCGGCAAAAGTATCGTGCCCTGCCTTAGCCCTGTTCTCCCTGTTTACTATCTTACCATCTTCCACGGTGACCACTACATATAGCGGCGCCCTGCCGAAGTGCTGACTTATGGTGTTCCCCTCATCAGATATTACCGCTATTTTCATACCGGTTTGCTCCTTTACTTTACTACTAGCTCGTATTTTGGTTGCCCTTCACTAATAGATATTCTTACCGATACCTGTTGTCCTTCGGCCAGAAGCCGCTCGGATTCCTCACGAAATCGCTGTGACTCAGGCGATTTAAGAAAGGTTACTAAAGCCTCATATTTTACCCGGACTTCCTCATTTATCCCCTCTTCCCGGAGTAACTGCATGAGGCAACTATTCAGTTCATGTTCACTCAGGCATTTGAGACATTTGCCTGATATCTCGTTGGTTGAATACCTTGGTTCAAGGTCAAAAGAGTCCATATTTCCCCGCCTGTTCTTTCGTTAATGCCGGTGACACCTTTCACCGTTGGAGCAGGTAGGTTTCTCACATCTTTCTTCCCGCCCGCAGCAGGTAGTACCTGTCCTAGTGCTACTCCTTAATAACGCGGGAGCGGATATCAGTTTTTCTAAATTCTCATTGCCACAATCAGGACAAACTAATGTGTGTTTATCATGTGAACCGGATATAAAGAATTCAAAATCCTTTCCGCAAACATGGCATCTATAATCATAAATAGGCATAACATCTCCTCACTTATTCAACGATTGGTCAACCGCCTCCCGCAATGCTATTATCTCATGGGAAACCACGTTCTGGCTATACTCGACGACTGGCACACCCCGTATCATGGCTTCGGTTACCGTGTTATCAAAGGGAATGCGGGCGACAACATCAATTTTCTAACCCCGGCAATAGTCAGTTATTTTTTCAGCATTGATTTCATTTATATCATATTTGTTAATGCACACCATAGCCGGCATTTCGAAGTGACGATAAAGCCCGAGAATCCGCTCCAGGTCATGCATCCCCGATAGCGTCGGTTCGGTTATCACTCAAGCGAGACTGGTAGCCACCAACGTCTTTCCAGTACCGCCTTTGCCACTGGCAACCGAGATAATCATATTAGTCCCTTGTCATTCTGGTACCACACTTGGGGCAATTAAACGAATAGCAGGGTGTTCCCTGTTCATGAAGTACTTTTTCCCCACAGCCAGGGCAGACACAGTTTCCGCCCGGGCCTGACCCGGCACGGCCGCCCTGCATCCTGCCCCCTCTTTGATCTCGTCCGGTTGGCGGTCCGGTTCCGTCTCCTCTAGGCATCATTACACCTCATATTATTTTTTATCTGCTACCCATACCTCTACCGCGTCCCATCCCCTGACCGCCTCCACCAAAATGCTCGGTAACATTAGGTTGCGAACTGGCTTTCAGCTTACCTGATTTGTAGGCCTCGATGGCATCACCCACCTTACCCGATACCCCGGTGACAACCTTGATACCGGCAGCCGCTAAAACCTGGTAGGCATTAGGCCCGCAATTACCGGTCAGCACAACCTCCACACCTTTTCCGACAATAGTCTGGGCAGTAGCGATTCCCGCGCCGCCGCCTGCCGAAGCTGAAGAATTCTCCATGGTATCAACAGCCATCGTATCCGAATCGACGATTACGAAATACTGGCACCGTCCGAATCGAGGGTCGATATCAGCATTCAGGTCAGTGGCTGTTGCCGTGACTGCAATTTTCATGTCCTACTCCTTTTTAGTGTTTTCCAGTTCTTTTATCCTGGCGGCTATTTTTTCCAGTTCCTTCTTCATCTCGTTAGACTGACCTTTCAGGAAGTCTATTTCCTGGTCACGCGTCATTTGAGCTGCATTGGCTGGAACCGGCGTATACCGGGAAGATACTGGCAGCGAGGTAAACCGTCTCTGCCTCTACCAACATAAGGCCAGGGGGGAGAGCTTCCCCGAAAGCCGAGTCCGGCACCCACTCTGCCACTCGATCCACGACCAAATCCGTACGTCATTACCACACCTACTTTCTCCCTGTTAGCCTTTCATCATGGTTAGTAAACGTTTACCTTTGATTTGCCGGAAGGTGGCTCCCTGACCGACACAACGCAGTGTCATTTCTTCGTCGATTATCTTTGTCCCCGATATGGCATCTATGCCGTGGTCAAAAAGAACGGGTGATAATGGTGCTGTGCCGCCTAAAATAACCACGTACGATTTCGGGTTACACAGCTCGAGTAGATGCTCCATGGTATGGTTGATAAAAGCGGTGCCGGTAATACCGAGAATATCAGCCTGAGGTATAAGGTCTTGTCCTTCTGCTTCAGTAAAGTCGCCTTCCTGCGGATTTTTCTCTATCACCCAGAGTTCTCCGGCTATCTTGCGCAAGCGGGGTATAAAAGGGAAATGACCGATTATGGCTATCTTTTTCCCTTCTCCCCTGTCTGCCAGAAGGTCGGCGGCATTAAGCTCCGTGCAATTATCTTCGTTGACTTCAATAAGTGAATTTATAGCAGCCATGCCGATAGTCGATTCCACAGGACTGGACGAATTAGCCAGGCGCGCTAAAGTCATGGCATCCTTATCCAACAATAGCCCGGCTTCTTTCACCGGTGTCCTGTCATGATGCGGACCGGGGTCATGGGGAGTCGAAGCCAGCCCGCAGTGGCGTGTTACTACCGCCGTCTGGAAGGGCCCCTGGCGTATATCCCTTACCGGGGTATCGTAATCTAATGTTGAAAGTAATTCTTCGATTAGTTTCATCTTTATTTTTACTAGCTGGTATTTCTTCACCGTCGCCAGTTTCCACCCCGGTTACTCTCACTAGAGACGACCGGTACTAGCGACTCTACATCAGGCGAGTTACATAAGGGGCAAAGCTGTGGCATCCCCTCTGTCACAGACTCAGCCAGCGCTTCCCATTCATGGCTGTTGGCACAGCGAAAGCGCCCGTGAGAGATCTTGAAGTTGCCACCTTCGATTCTTATGGCCTTGCCGTTAAGCCGTCCGTCAGCCATTTTCTGGCGGGCCGATGCCAGGATTCTCTGAAAAGTGGGACGTGATACATTCATCTTCTCAGCTCCTGCCTCCTGCTCCAGGCCCTCAAGTTCTTTAAGGCGTATTGCTTCGGCTTCTTCTACGGTAAGCTGGACTTCTTCAAGGGCTCTCAGCGGTATCCCCGCCGGCTTGAAGAAGTTGACCTCCGGCATAAAAGCCACCCGCCGGCACTTTGATGGTCTGGGCATTTCCCCTCCTTAATTATGGGCATATGCTCATAATTATTATAACAGGATAAGTCTGATTCGTCAATGCTTAAGAGTACGGTTACTATCTATATATATCAGCCCCGAGGCCGCCCTCGCAGCGTACGCGGCTTAGCTCGTCGGTAACATCCCCGCTACCCAAAAGGGGAGTTCAGGAGAGAGGGGCTTCGCCCCCTCTAAAACTATTTCCCCCCTCTTGAACAGTAGGTAATCCGCGTATTAATAATAAGTCTGTTCGAGAGGGGGATACAGGGGGTGAGTTAGACAATGAAATAAAAAGGATACGGGGGAAGCTATTTCCCCACTCTAGCTTGCCCGTCGTAGCTAAAGTGCCGACAGGTTGCCCAGTCTCATCAACGTTTATATAAGGCTATCATTATGTATCGGTTTGTGACTTGCCCGAAGACTTTTCCAGTAGCTCCAGTTGACGCTGTAGATTTCGCTGTTTCCGTTGCAGGTAGAGTAAATAGCCAAAGACAACCGCCCAGATTACAGTATAGGCTGCCAGCAGATATCCCAGATTCTCCATACGACTCCGCCTCCTATTCTTCTTGTATGTTTCTTTTCAAATAACTGATATTAGCTTTCATCGACTTTAGTTCGGCGCTCTGAACAAGCATCAGGACATATAACACGGTAAAAGCAGCGAGGCACACTATCAGGGTCAAAAGCATCGGCGTTGTCAGTCCGCCTTCGAAGATAATAGTGGACGGGTGCTGTGTACGCCACAGGTTTACCGTTAAAAACACGATGGGAACGTCGATGAATCCTATAATCCCCACCACCGCTCCGTACCTGGCGCCCCGGGATGGTTCACTGGCAAGGCCTCGTACCAGAAGATAGGCAATGTAAATCAGCCAGAGCACCAGCGACGTGGTCAGGCGGGCATCCCATGTCCACCA
>CAYVPT010000156.1:0-6220 GCA_964453865.1 uncultured Dehalococcoidaceae bacterium | reverse complement strand
AGGACGGCGCCCCCCTTGAGCAAAGCCGCCTGCAGAATCTTGGTGTCCAGCTGCCGTAAACTGACATTATGCTTTACAGATAATGCCGCCGCCGTCCCGGCAGCCTCACCCATGGCGATGCAGTGGGGGATGAGATTAGCTATGTTATTGGCTTCCATGTCCGACGAGAAACTGCGTCCGGCAACCAGCAGGCCTTCTATCCTGACCGGCACCAGCGCCCGGTATGGTATATAGACATGCGGCACTTCCCTGTCCCCCGGAGGGCCGAGGCGCGGTAACACGGCTATGGTGTCATCGTATTTCTTACATGACTGGAAATCGTCTTTGGTAATCACGTATTCGCCTACCAGCCGCCGACTGCCCCGTGTCCCCGTTTGTGAAGCCGTATCGAGGATAAAGCTGTTCTCAAAGGTAGGAATATTCTTCTTCATATAGGCATGTCCCCGCCGCATTATCTTGCGCATTTCGACCTCCAGCTTGGTGAGGTCTTCCACCCTGGTGCAGTCCAGCCCCGGTATCCAGTTGTTGACCCACAGAACGTCATTACGCGCCGATGGTAATGGCAGAAGCATGGTGCCGGCAGCTTCGGCGAGGCCTTTCACCAGTTCCTGATATTTTTCACGGTTGGCCTCCTGGAAATCACAGAGTTTCTGGTAATCACAGTTCCCCAGCCGGAAAACCAGCGCCAGCATGGAACTCCTTGACGAAGGACTGATGGTACCGTCAAACTCCGCTCCGGCCAACGGCAGCAGGTCACCGTCTCCGGTACCGTCGATAATAACTTTACCGAGTACCGCCTGCCTCCCCGACTTGCTCTCGAAGATAATGCCTTTAACTTTCCCATTCTCTGTAATAGCCTGCACTCCCCAGGAGTGGAGATAGAGTTTAATCCCCGCCTCTTCAACCATGTCGTTGAGGACACACTTCAATAATTCGGGGTCCACCCAGGCGGTATGCTCTACCCTGCCGTTGATAACGTTACCCATGAAACGCCGCCATTGCGATACCAGTTTTTCATCGTCAGAACCGATGTCTTCCATTCTCGGACGAAGAGCTCCGCCGACAGTATCCAGTCTTTCCAGCCATTCCAGGGAGAGACCGGCGATTACCGGTTCTTTGCCGCCATCGCTCATGTGCGGTATCTGAATTACGATGCCACCGGTAGACATACCGCCCAGATGGCCGTACCTCTCGATGAGAACCGTTTTAGCACCGTTGCGGGCGGCAGCGATAGCGGCCGAATGGCCGCCGGGCCCGCCACCGACAACGACGACATCAGCCTCATCGCAGACGTTTATATCCCGGGACGGTTCGGTTATCGTTCGAGAAGATGAACCAGTACTCATAATAGTAACCTCCTTGACAGTGCCGAGTGATTTTTCGGTGTCATTCCCGTGAAGCTTTTTCCGTACTTGATACTGGAGCGTGAATCCAGATTCCCATTTTATCATTCCAGCCCCGTATCAAGTACGGGGTAAACTCCAACTGGAATCCAGCACCCCCACCCTGTCATTCTGAGCGAAGCGAAGAATCCAGGGGAGGAACGGCGGTATGAATTATCGGGTCAAGTCCGAGATTAACGAAATTGAATAAACTTTAGACAACGCGCTATCTCTATTTAAACTCTGACCGACTATTCGAAGGCGTATAACTTGCCATCATACGAGCCGACATACACCATACCGTCGGCTACAGCCGGGGAAGAAGCAACCCTATCTCCAATCAGATAATCCCAGATTTTCTGACCGCTAGCTCTATCCAAGGCATAAAGATGACCGTCGTTACTGCCGGCATATACCGTCGCATCCGTCACGGCGGGTGAAGACGTTACCCGGTCCTGAGCTTCGAATGTCCACTCTATATTCCGGCCGGGGATATCTACGGAAATAATGCTATTGCCGGAACCCATATAGATGGTATCACCAGCAAGAGCCGGGGAAGAACTCGTATTCGCACCCAGCCGTAACGCCCAGACGTAACCGGAAGGCATGGGAGGTTCGGGGGCAACGCCATATATCCAGAGAGCATTCCAGAAAACTTTCAACCTGTTTTCACCCAGCCAGTTCCTGGCCTGAGCTTCGATAGCCCACAGAACACCCCTGGAACTCATGATATAAACGATACCGTCCTTGATAACTGGAGAAGCGACAATGGCCGATTTCGTCTGGAATTCAAGGCGGTGTCTTCCATTCTCAGCATTAACGGCATAAACGGAACCGTCCATGGAGCCGGCAATGACGACGCCTTCAGTAACCACCGGCGACGACATTATCAGACTATTTGCCTTGAAATTCCATACCTCCGCTCCCGTTTCGACGTCCACGGCGTACATGTGGTAATCATCCGAGCCGATATAGACCTTGCCGTTGGCAACGGCGGGTGAAGACCTTACGGCATAAACCGTCGGGAAACTCCATAGCTTGTCGCCGGTAACGGCATCAAGGGCATACAGGTCGCCGTCATTAGACCCGCAATAAACCACCCCGTTCACAACCACCGGCGATGAATCAACCCAGCTGCCCGTCTTGTATGCCCAGATTTCTTCTCCGGTTTTTGCATCCAGGGCGTAGATATGGTAGTCCCTGGAACCGACGTAAACAATACCATTTACCACCGCCGGCGATGAATGAATAGCGTCACCGGTCTCAAACGTCCATTTTAAAGTACCTTCCGGCAAAACACCACCCGGATTGATGGTCCCGGTATGGCCCTGGTCACGACGGAACATTGTCCATTCTCCGCTTTGCGGGGCCGATTCCAGTTTCTCCGACAGTCCGAACATGATATTGGTGAACTGGTACAAACAGAGAAACAAGACCAGCAGCGCAACGACGCCCAGTATCGAGAATCGGATTATCCGGCGGCGTTTGAGAATGGACCGTCTTCTGTCTTCTAATTCATCTCTTCGTGCTAGGTCATCTATATCTTCAAACATGTCTATCTTTCAGAATATTAACCCCATTTAGTTTATAATGTCAACTAAAAATTACACAATCAACTACCAGGTCGTTCTTATCTCACCGGCGCCGGGTGTCCTGGGGATACGTACAAAGAACATGGTTACGGTAGCTACTATCGCCAGGACCAGCGCCGTGACGAAAGCCATATTATAGCTCTGGGTGGTATCAAAAATCCGACCGTAAAATACCGGGGACAGGAGCCCGAGGGGAGACAGGATAGCCACCATGGTACCGAGTATGGAACCGAAAGCCTTTCTTCCGTAATAGCGCCCGAGCGTAAGGATTACCACCGGTGTCACTAGCCCCGAACTGAGACCGTGACATGCCAGCAGTATATAAATCGATGGGAGGTTCTGATACCGGAGAAAGGAACTGAGACCGATAACCTGTAAGAGGAACGCCCCCACCAGTAAAAACTGGATATGTTTCTTGGGGAGACGGTCGGCAATGATGCCCCCGAAAACCCTGGCCGGGGCGGAAAAGAATATCATCATGCCCATCATACTACCCGCCATAACGTCGTCGATTCCCATATCGGTCAGGAAAGGATGAACATGCAGATTGAACCCGCTGGCGATGATATTATGGACGCTGAAACCGAAAGCCAGCAGCCAGTACGTACCGGTTTTGATAGCCTGCTTGAAAGAATAGTCTCTCTCTTCAAAACTCGAGGCGTACCCGGCGCCCTGTTCCTTAATACTTACCTTGGCTTCTTCGGTACCGGGAGCGGCCTCAGCCCCGTCCGGAAGCAGGCCGTAGTATTCCGGACGCTTTGGCTTAACAAACACGTAAGCCAGCGGGATACCGGCGAGCATGATAATACCCCAGAGAAGGCAGGCAAAACGCCAGCCCTCCAGCTCAACGAGCGGCGTGACCGCCTGCACCACAACGATACCGAAGACACTTATCAGACCGAATTTGATGCCCTGCGCCAGTCCCCTCCGGCGCATAAACCAGTCGTTAATCATCTTATCGCAGGCCACCGTCAGCCCGATATTAAGTCCGAGTCCGATAAGGGCCCCCCAGACTAAATAGTACTGCCAGGCCTCGGTTATATAGTTCATCAATATCATGCCGGACCCGGCGATGGCGATACCGACAATAGTTACCCACCTCGATCCGAACTTATCGGAGAGCCAGCCTACCAAGGGTGAAGTTACGCCGCCTTCCAACCTGCCGATGCCCGGGGCCCATGACGTCGCCGCCCGGTCTAAATTCAATTCGCTGGCAATAGGTTTAAAGAAAACGGAAATACCATAGGTATTAAAGCCGTGACCCAGCCCGGACATGACCCCGATGAACAGGACGGACCACCAACCTGTGAAAATACGCGGACGAACAGTCTTTTTTTCCGGCAAAGATGCTACCTCGCTTCAAGAGATATTAACTAACGCTTCGTAAAGAGATACCCGGGTATTCAGGGTTTTTTCAGCGCGGTAATATCGATATTGTGTTCCCAGGGACTCCGGGTAACGTGCATTACCACGAAGGTGGTAGTCCTGACGATATCAGGGACATCGGCGATGACGTCTTTCACGAATTCGTCAAAATCCGCAGGGGTGTGAAAAACAAAAATCCCGATAATATCATAGGTGCCGGTACAACCGCCCATATAGTATACGTTGGGACTCTGTATCAGCCGGTGTTCAACCTTTTCGGCAGTACCCACCTTGACTTCAATGCACATGATACACATGAAATTGAGTCCCAGTTTTTCAGGATTGGGTATGGCACTGATTCTCATCGTATTACCCGTCACCAGGCTTTTAACCCTGTTACGTACCGTTCCTTCCGATACACTCAGCTTGCGACCGATTTCCCGGAAGCTCTGCCGGGCATCTTCTTGGAGTTCACCGATTATTTTTAGTGCGAGTTCATCCAGCATGGCACACCTCCTGAAGAATAACTTTATAGAATCTTATCCCTAATCATACGCATTTTCATAATGAAATGCAAATTTCAAGATAGTTTGCGCAATGAACATGGAATATCGGCACATCAGAGTTCAATTCTGCGTATGATAAAAAGAGTATACTGCCGGCACTTTGTGACGCCCCGCTACGTTTTTCGCTATTGTCCGGTCGTAGACCGGTCGTAAAGCAGACGCCTCAGCAGGATAAGTTTGACATTCTCACCTGTCTTTAAATCATTGGACAGTCCGGCGGTAAGCCTTCTTACTAGAATAAGTAAAAACAATGCCACGCAGCACCAGATTACCGCCGCAGTTTCACCGAAGTACCAGGCAGACAACGGCAGTATCAGGAAATAGGCCGCCATTCCCAGCGGCAGGCTCCGGCTGTATGGACCGCCGATGACGGATTTCTCGCCCGAAGGCCCGGATTTGCCGGTCAACCGGGGCACGGTCCTGATTAACAGCGCGATGATAACCGCGAAAATGGCAGCCAGGGCAGGTACGGGAATCAGGGCAATGACCATCGCTATGGCGATGCTGTTACCCTTTTCCCCATCGAATCTGTGGAATACCGGCCACATCTGACCGCATACCGCCGCCAGCCCGGCGAAAGCAATAATGGGTAGTTCCAGTCCAATTGCCCAGCCAACCAGCACCGGCAGGACGCCTTTAACGAATTCCCCCAGCACGCCGATAACACCGTAGATTTTACCGCCCCGGGACCAGAGAGTCTGGTGATAATCGTCGTCAAGGCTGATACGGCGAAGTCACGCCAGGAGAGACAGGTGCGGTACAGAACCGAGAAGATATGACCCCAGGACGAAAAGTATATCCGACAGCATTCTATTTCACAATCAGGACTTTATCATTACCAGCAGCATTTTAAAGCCGGTTATAGCTTTCAGGGCGTGGTGCTTATCAGCCGGCATGATAACCATTTCGCCTTCCTTTACCTGATGCACTTTTCCGGAAATGGCAACCTCGTCCTGGCCATCGAGAATATATACATAGCATCGTACGGGACCGTATGCTCGCTGAGTCCCTGCCCCTCGCCGAAAGCAAACAGGGTCAGGGTCCCGGCATCCTTATCGATAATAGTCCGGCTGACGATAGACCCTGACTGATATTCCACCAGACCGGCTATATCGGCTACCTTTGCCGTTAAATCCTCGTTATTCATGCGCTTTTTCCCTTGATTTTTTCTGTATTATACCCGAATAGATTTTTATAAGATATTGTATAATACCCCACTTTTATTTGTAAGCTCTTTCATACTCACCCCCTTTATCCCCCTCTCAAACAGGTTTATCTACAATACACTTTTTATACATTGCTTGAGAGGGGGAAG
>CAYVPT010000155.1:308-6279 GCA_964453865.1 uncultured Dehalococcoidaceae bacterium | reverse complement strand
GCCGGTCGAGGTGGTACGGGGTAATATAACGGACTTGCCCATACCGGCTACAGCGGAGATAGTACTTGAAGGAGAGATACCACTCCCTTCTGAAATGGAAAAGAGAGACGATGGCTTATTCGGGGAGTGGAATAGGAACTACAATTCAGCTCCGCATCCGGTAATGAGAGTCAAGTCCATCATGTATAGAAATGACCCCATTATACTTGGTGTCGTGCCATGGAAGGCACATATCCCATTCCCCTTCACTATCCCGGTAATGGCAGCGGAAATCTGGAATGTGCTTGAATATGCCGGTATCCCTGATGTAACAGGTGTCTGGTTCGGTTTAGGATATATATGGCCGGTCTATTGTATAATCTCGATAAAGCAAAACTATTCTGGGCATGCTAAACAAGCGGCACTGGCCGCTGCGTCATGTCGGGCTAATACTTTTGCAGGACTATATGTAATAGTCGTGGATGATGATATCGATATTACAAATGAGAAGGACGTGTTATGGGCGATAGCTGGCAGAGCAAATCTGGACAATGTTCAGGTTATCAGTAACATACAAACAAAGGCTAAACGTCCCAAAGTGATCGTCCCTGGCCAGCAACCCTCAATACTTAATGACAGGGTAATCATTGATGCTTGCTGGCCCTATGAACGTCGTGACAAGTTTCCGGTAACATCTCGCTTTAGTAATCAATACCAGGAAGAAATCATGAGTAAATGGCAATCACTTTTTTAGATCTGTGTTGCATATTATGAATGCCAAAAGTTAAGCAAACACGCCGCAGCAATTTATTAGGGTAAACAACAAAGTATTTCAGTTTTAGCCAGCCTAGAAAGCTTCTCATCTTAATCCTATTGAAAAATTACGGTCAGATTTATATTTTTACTTTATATATATAATGATTAGGCTCTATATTCGATGACGGATTGAACAATCAAGTAGAAAGTGACCTTTAATGAAGTGCAAGAAGGCTGCATACATGATACAGAGGTATGCAGCCTACTGATTGTGTTTTCACTAAAAATCGATTTTAGGCTTTCCCTATCCTAAACATCTTAGTACCATATGAGGGACAATGGGTTTCAGGACGATAGCCGTCGAGCATGGCAAGCTTGAATGGTGCTCAACGGCGACTTTTTATTCCTACTTAGCTACCGCCTCGGTTTTCTCTTTTTTTACATATTCAACGACCCAGTATACATCGTTCCAAATCCAATAAACCTTACAATTTTCACTTTCAGGTGGCACCATATCTACGGGAGGACTCGCATGATAAGATTTTATCTTGTCGAGTTCAAAAATACGCCGTGCCATCCACCAAAATTCTTTCCCAGGCGCAAGTCCCTCGTCACAGATTACTATTTTGGCTCCGGGCTTGGCGACCCTATGCATTTCCTGCATTGCCCGTTTTTTATCTGCGAATGAATTCCAACCCCCGATATGTAATACGCCGTCAAATAGGCAAGATCGATAAGGCAGGTAAGACGCGTTGGCTTGTACAAGTTCCGCCGAGATTTTTTTCGAATTGATTTTCTTTTTTGCTTCTGAAAGCATCCCTAACGAGATATCTGATGCGTGTAACCTAACTCCTTTCCCAATTTGCTTTGCAATAGGATGTAAAGCTAAACCGGTACCTGTACCTATTTCCAATACTGAGTGATTCGTTTTGAGTTCCAGTTTATCGACTACTAATTTCCTTGAGCGTGTTTGTAAGAACGCTCCGCACCAAACACCTTCCTTTAGTCCTAAATAGCGCATTTGACGTTCGTAGGTTCTGGCATGCATGTCATTGTAATATCTCCCACTATCTTCTGATTCCTCCAACTTATCTGGAAAGACCATACTTGGTATTCCGTTGATAATTTTAAAGCGCCTTTTGCAACGGTCACATATGAATACTCCGCTAATTACTTCCGGTGCTTGCCCTTCTTTTACCACTAACTCCAAGTCTCCGTTACATGCAGGACAGCATATAGAATCCATTAAGTCTAACTTCACTCCTAATTTCCTTTCGCCAGCTGGTATTAAGCCGACATTCCCCATTTCAATTAACAATGAGACATCTTGAATCTCATTGTTTTTATGATAGATGTACATAATATACCTACGGCATCTAGGAGTCAACATAACTTATCTTTACTTATCTTTACTTATCCTATCTATTACTTAACTTTCCTCTCATGGTTTATTTATATTTTTCCTAAATATGAGGTGCGTGTCACAAAATAACTAATTTGAACCTCGATAAAAAGGTTCCTTTTTCCGCAGAGTGGAATAGGAGTGGATTTCAGGCGTAATATCTGGCGGACCTTTTTATACTGAGTAATTAACTATTTACAATTGAATGAGAGTAATTATCTGGCATTAATGCTTCCAAGGCTATAACACTTATTCTACGGCTTTGAGACTAAGGTAGAGTTAGGTACAGAGTAATAAAACCGCTTTAAAGGGAGGATAAGGTTACGATATCTTCGCACTCATAACCTGGAGGTCGCCGGTTCAAATCCAACCCCCGCTACCAATTTCTGAAGCTAGAGTCCTCCGATTTCCTAAAAAGGTTTCGGGGGATTTTTTACAAATTCCTGGACTCCCTCAATCACTCTGGCAACATCATCATCAGATAAACCGTAATGCAGCGGCAGGGTCAGGATTTCCTCATAGGCCTTTTCCGTTTCAGGAAGGTCTACCTTTTCGCTAGCGTAAAATGGTTGAAGGTGGTTGGGTACGTAGTTGATACCGGTCTCTATCTTTAGATTTTTCAGGTATTCCATGAGCTGGTTGCGGTGTCCGTTTTTCAACCTGATAACGTAAATATGCGGGGCCACTTCGTCATAATTGACCGGCAGACAGTGAATATCCGGGATTTCCCGGAAAGAGCGGTCATACCTCCGGCAGATTTCCTGCCGGCGCTTTATAAACGCTGGGATTTTCTTCAGCTGCGCCAGACCGATGGCGGCATTGATATTACTCATATGATACCGGTACCCCTGGGTCCTGACCTGGTAGAAAGGTGTACGCCCTTTAGCCACCGAGGTCAGCGGCTGGCGGTCCATGCCGCATAACCTCTTCTGTCTCAGTATATCGGCCAGCTCCGGTTCCCGGCAGATAACGGCTCCCCCCTCCCCGCAGGTTATGTTCTTTATCGAATCAAAGCTGAAACAGGTAATATCACCAGGGCCACCGATTTTTTTACCGTTATAATATGAACCCAAAGCGTGAGCCGCATCCTCGATAATCCTCAATCCGTGCTCTTCGGCTATTTTCATAAGAGCATCCATATCACAGGGATTACCGGCATAATGAACCGGCATGATAGCCCTGGTTCTATCCGAGATTTTCTTCCGGACGTCATCGATATCTAATAACAGCGTATCCGGATAGATTTCTACAGCAACCGGGGTTGCCCCCGTGGCCGATACCCAGAGCATCCATCGCTAGATGGAGCGCCGAGGTACCGTTATTGACGGCTATCACATGCTCTGCCCCCAGGTATTTCCCCAGCGCTTCCTCGAACTCAATGACCTTGTAAGACTGCCCGAAGTAGCCATAGTCGAAAGCCTCTTTAACTTCAGCCAGCTCTTCCTCACCCAGGCACCCCATGGAGACCCTTATCATTTCATCGGAACTCATCAATCAATCCACCTGCCAAATCTCAAGTTGAGTCTATCTGTGTTTTAATTATCCTGCAGGTATAGGCTTAAATCAAATCAGCCTAATAATTACTTCGCTTCCTCCCGGCTGACCTCCTCAAGTATATCGAGGATACTCTGACCTTCCAGATCAATAGTAGTCTTATACTGTTCCGGGTCACTCCTCAGAAATTCATCAATATGAGTGATAGCTTCTGAAACATCCGAGAACGGTACCAACAGCTTCCCGAAATAGTCTATAGCTGATTCTCTTACTTTCAGCGCACGGTGGTACAGAGAAATAGTGGCTATACCGGCCACGACCGATTCGTAAAAGCCGGTGGACGGGTAATCACATATAACCCTGTCGGCAGTATGCATATGCTGGGTAAATGGATTAGTGGCAATCTCGATATTTGTGTAATTATTATCTTTGATAAAGTCGGGAATGGGATTGTAAACGGCATCGGAGGTAGGCAGGCCCTTCCACACGAAGGTATACTCTTTCCTGGTCGAAAAATACTCTATAAGCGCTTGTTGAAATTTATAGTACCAGGTATCCGGGTAATGGGCGCAATCAAACCGGGAATGCTCGCCGACGAACATGGTGGGTAAGTAAGTAATCCTGTTCTTTTCGGTATTTCCGCGTGTTTTTCTTGAAAGAGCCGTTCGTTTTACAGGCAACAGCCGATGAGGGCTATTATAAATTTTACAAGGGTAATGTTTGATCTGACATCGGTTACTGAAATACTCTTTCGTCTCTTCATTTGAAGTAATATCAATATCAAAACGCGATGACCAGATGATATCCCAGAAATTAGCGGCAAAAGCACTATCACCGTGCTGCAAATCAACACTGGTAACACGATGACTTTTACGGGCAGCCGCAATTGCAGCAAACTCGGCGGGGAATACTTCATGGGGAGTAATGACAATATCAATCTTTTCTTTCCGGTAGAACAAGGACAGTGCCTGGTAATAATGAAAAATTACCGGGCAAACATCTGATATAAAATACTTTAAATCAGGCAGAACTATCCGGGATACATCTGACTGGCATATCTGATTAAATTGTTTTATTAACTCATGGTCTTCTAACACATTGGCGGCTTTTTCCCAGATGTTATTATACGCGATGCTAATCACAGCATTTTTAGCTTTGAGATTGCGGAACTTTCTATTACCAAAACAGGAATGTCTGATGATATCATTACCCGATAGCTGATAAACCCTGTATCCCCGACTCAATGCTTCAATGACAAAAGCCTCTCCTATATGTGACAGTTTAAGCAGCAGGATATTATGCCTTTTCTGTCCTGTCTCTTTAGCGAAGAGACAGGCTTTAAAACGCCTGCAGTAAAAACGCAGTTTTCCCGGGAAAAAATAAACTTTTTTTACCAGGCTGCTTTTTGCCAGCACCCGCTTGAGTCGGGTCGGAAGACTCTCATGCCGGTGGGTGACTCCGGTGCTTTTTTCAGCGTCCGGCTCCAGAAAAACCGACTCCATGTTAATGTTGCTTTGTTTACACAAGACTTCTGTAATTAAGGAATAATAGCTGCGGCCGTTATTAAAAAGGCTGTAATCCAGAGATGCTTCTTCGGGTGTACGGGAAACGAAGGTCACTGCAGTTGGACTGACGGCCGCGAACAGCTTGCTTAAGGTATAGCAACGCAGATATATCGGATCCAGAACCGCGATTCTGAGGAATTGGTAATATGTCGTACCCAGTTTTAAATCAGAAACTTTTACTTCGTCGATGGTTTCCTGCAGAAATGTGTCCAGCCCCTTGAACCATTGAAGCTGTGAAGCGTGATAGTCATCCTCGCTGGCTGCCAGCTCGACCTGGTCGTAGTAGTCTTCAATAATCGAGTGTTTGATTCCGGCTTTCTGCAGCTGGTAACAGACCATGGGTGTCAGGCCGATAACAAGGCTGCCTTCGTCATATTCTATCTCAGGCTGGTATATTTCAATCAGATAGATTTTCATTCTTACTTTGTTCGGAAATTCCCCGGGAAAAGGTCATTTTGGTTGTACCTCTACCACTGAAAGCGCCCTGATGTATCATGCCTTTCTGCCATAATCCGGCATTTATTTGTCCTGGTCTTAGTCATGCTGATACCAATCACGACTAGAAGGAGACCGCCATTCTTTATTCTTTGAATCGAAATAGCTATACTCTTCACCTTTGAAACGTCTTTGACAATATTTACAGTCTTCCGGGTACTGATTCGTAATAAATAAATGCCTGAATTTTCTCATCATGGAGGAATTAAAGTCATAATCTTCGAAAATATTGCCGATTGACCTGTTATGTCTCATGTGACAGCAATAAGAAATATCTCCT
>CAYVPT010000155.1:0-298 GCA_964453865.1 uncultured Dehalococcoidaceae bacterium | reverse complement strand
CAGGGTTGTATACACTTGGCGGTTTTAAAATGCTCAGACTCAGTGTCAAAAATAACCGGGAGAGATATATCAAAAGGATAATCGTTTTTACTCATGATGTCCTTAATATTTTGTTTTACCTTCGGGCTGCCTAAAGTCAGTGGTGTGAAATCTTCAGACCCGTGCGGATTGATGTTGTGAAAACTCACGATAGAAGGCATTGACCTATTGGCGAAGTCCAGCATTTTGAAAATTTCGCCCAGATTTTCTTCGGTAAGGAGAAATGAATTCATAAATGTAATATTGTTTTGTTTTAGTA
>CAYVPT010000154.1:0-6304 GCA_964453865.1 uncultured Dehalococcoidaceae bacterium | reverse complement strand
CTTCCAATACCATCCATATCTACGGTATGATTGTTACTCTGTTAGCCTGTGACGAACCGATATTGGTACAGGAGCAGACATACATTCAATGCCTGAATAAAGCTATATGCTATCGCCTTGAGAATAACAAACTGGAGCTTTACGATGTCATCACTAATAACAGGACTCTGGTGTTCGAGAGGCAGCCATAGTCTTCAACAGGTCGGTGAGGTGTACCATCAGGCTTGCAACAATTGCCCGGATTGCTAAAGTGAGGAAATAAGTAAAAATATATTAGCTTCAAGTAAACTGCTGCGTTTAACGAAAGGAGAACCAAATGGGCTGGGGAAGAATGCTATTGCTGGGAAACTGGGGCCAGCAGATGGATATTGAGGACCAGAGAAGGGAGATCGAAGACCTCCGACAGCAAATAAAAACCGATACTAAAGCAGGCGATGCAACCCTCAGGAGCCGGGTAGCTCAACTTGAAAAAGAGAATGGCGAACTCAGGTTGTATCTGGCGTCTCTCGTAAGGTATCTCGGACACAAAGGAGTGTTACGCCAGGACGAGTTTCGTAAGCTGGTCGAGGCTGTCGACTTGGAGGACGGAAGTGCAGACAGCGGTTACCGGGGTAAAATTATAAAGTAAGGTAGACAAAGAAATGCCGCATATTTTCAAAGCCTTAGCATCTATTACAGTCTGGATTTTATTCGTAACCGGTTGTCTGGTAATACTAACAGCTTTTCCGATTCCTTTTCTGGATTTTAGTGGAAGCTGGCAACGTTTAGCTGTTGGGATAGCCAGTCTCGTTTTGTCCGTGGTTGTTATGAAGCTAAGAAAAACACTGGAATAAACAAATGAAGGAGTCACTGTGAGAAGATATCAATCAATAATTGTAGCAACCACCTTGTGCTTAGTCGCTATCATCATGATTGCTTTTCTCCCGAGCTGTGCTAAGGAGAAGATAGCGGTTACCGGAGAACTCCCGAGGGAACTGGATAAATTGTCCCTGACCGAAATGTGGAATGTGGTGGCGGACACAGCGGACCTTCAGAAGCGTAATGCCGAGCTCGGCACTATGCTCCTTCGGGCCGGCGCGGATGGTAGAGTGGACTCACTGTATTTTGCCTTCCAGGGCTGGAACGAAAAGGGAAGGCCTTGTATCTACTTCGCCGATATGGGTCGAAAAGGCAAGATAAGTATCCGGGAATATGAGATTAACTCTGTATCACTCTCCAGGCACCCCTCGACAGTATTTGGCGAGGTAGACAAACTGAGACTGGCCTCACTCGAACGCGGCGAGGCGGGACTTACCTTGCAGATAGTCTTCCAGTGGGGTGACTTGGGCTACAGCAATGATCACGTGGATATTTACCATCTGGAAGGTGGGGAACTTCTGCCACTCAAAGAAATTGTCTTTCATAGCCGAGAGCCCTTATGTATAATATCCGTCTTTAAGCTATATCCTGTCGATGTCGAAGAAGGGGAGATGGTTAGTTCGGTAACCACCGCCCCCGGCCCGGTTCTTCCCGGGGAAAGGACGTCCCAGACATGGTTCCTCAGCGAGGATATCAACAAGGCGGAGATTGTAGAGTACATGGAGAGTGAATGAGAGGCCTTCTCTGTAAATCGTTGTTGAAAAACCAACACCAACCGATAATTGATATCTTTGGGGCATTCGTTATATGCCGGCTGTAACCTCCCCGGAAATTTACCGCTGAGTATCCTTCAGCTAATAACTGTTGAAATTAGCCGCGTTATTTTTCTGACCGGGGATGAATTGTACATTTATCCGCATAAAACTGGGGGCTGGTATTGATGCGCAAAAGCGATTTATCAGTCATACTTACAGTGTACTAACTGCAGGAAGGTAAATTGTGAGGTTTAAATTAGTCGTTATTAGCGTGGCGGTATTACTGGTGATGCTGACTCTGGGCACAGGAGTAGTGTTCGGGAGCAACGAGCATTTCCTGAGAGCCGACCCTACCGTCAGTTTCCCTGATGCCAATCTCGAAGCCGTAATCCGCGATACTATCGGCAAGCCCGAAGGCGATATTCATGCCAGCGACCTGGAGAGAATCGATAACCTGTCGGCTTTCGGTAAAAACATCACCGACCTTACGGGGCTGGAATATTGCTCTAATATTCGGATACTCTTCCTGATGGATAATCAAATCACGGACCTTTCGCCAATCCTGAACCTGCCCGAACTGGAAGGGCTCTGGCTGAATGAAAATAATATCCGGACTATTCCAGACCTGTCAGGGCTGCCGAAGCTGGGAGGGCTTGTCCTCAACGATAACCAGATAAGCGATATTTCGCAGTTAGCCGGCATGGACAATTATCAGGCAATCTTTATAAGAAACAATAAAATCAGTGACATTTCCCCGCTGGCTAATTTGGCCAAACTGGAGAGTCTGGACATTGCCGGCAACCAGGTGACCGACCTTTCTCCCCTGGCCACCCTTACCGGATTGAGAGAACTTTGCTGCGACAATAATACCATCACGGATATCGGCCCGCTGGCCAACCTTATAGCTTTGAACAGCCTCGATATAAGAGATAACGCTATTAGCGACGTCAGGCCGCTGGCTAACCTGAAATACTTAAGCCACCTTGACCTGGGTTACAATAAAATATCCGATATCACCCCACTGGCGGGAACAATGGATCCGCTTTTGCTGGGTCTAGCGGGAAACAATATCACCGACATCTCACCGCTGGTGAGGCCAAAAATATACGATCCCCATCGCGCGTACCGGTATTACCTGGCGGACAATCCCCTGAATGAACTATCGCTGGAAACCTACATTCCGCAGCTGAATTCCTATGGTGTGCAGGTCTATTTCTAGAAATTCTTCAGGTAACAAAAAAGTAAAAGGTTACCCAACAAAGTAGCGAATTGTTACTCTGTCAATATTAAGAATCAAGGGACAGGTATTGTGGAGAATATTTAAAGCTTACTATTTCTGGTAACATGTGTCGAAATACTTTTTAGCCGTTTCATAATCATGGAATATTTCGTTACGATGATTCTTTAACTCAATTTCTCCAGAGGTATTTCTGTCAGTCCAATAATGACCTCTTAAACAAGTAACTGGTCTGCCTATTATTTCAAAAAGAATGGCTCCGTTGTGGATAGGACTTCTCTCTCGTATCAATCGTCTTGGTTCATTTCTATAAACACCAGCCATGCGCATTGTGCCATCTGTATACGTGATAATTTCTGCTCCGATTAGTTCAGAGGATGATCCGGCGGTTAATAAATGTAAACTAAGTAAAGAATAGGTCTGGCGAATAATCATGAAGCCATCAATCGGTTCAATGCCTTTCCCGGTAGAAGGGTCTACCCAATTGGAACGAATTATTGCCTGCCAACTACCCCGAATAATTGGACGTTTCACAAACCAACCTTGTAAAAAAGGTAGACGCCACAACCACATATTAAAACCGCTTAAAAATAGCAATAGTATACCTGTAACCGTTGATACATGCCTTAGCCAAGAGACGGAGACGGCAACACCGCTGAGGACAACTAGAAGAACACCCCAAATTATTGCGGCAAAAAATATAATTGTCGATAGATGAGTCTTAGAAATCATGCCTATTCCTCAAAACCAATGTAGTTCCAAGCATCTAATAAAAACTTATTTGCCTGTTGATATTGCCAAGGTTGAGATGGGTAAAATAGGTATTTAATACCGTTAATTTCGCACCATTCTTCGCATTCTTCAGATTTGAGAGTCTTATTATATAGATGAGCAATTGAATAACGAACGTCATCATAATAATAATTATGACCAAAACCTTCGTCGGGAACATTCCACACGAGACACTCAATTAGATATGATGG
Source organism: uncultured Dehalococcoidaceae bacterium (assembly GCA_964453865.1). Taxonomy (GTDB): domain Bacteria; phylum Chloroflexota; class Dehalococcoidia; order Dehalococcoidales; family RBG-16-60-22; genus CAYVPT01. Next base: position 2,471 of record CAYVPT010000154.1, on the reverse strand, counting down.
GATTACCTTCACTATGTTATGACCCTTTTCCTCCATGTCATTTCTAAGATTTTTTATAACACGTACAATAGGCTTGAATCTTTGTTGCGTTCTATTATTTTCATCAACTCCGTTTTCATAATTCTGTTCCGGCCAGTTATCAATCATTACACCTTTATCTGTTATAAAAGAGGTTCCTTCCAGATATGTATGATTTGTGCGATAGTAGCGATATTCAAAGCATGCAACTACATCAGAATCAACATGATAGGTAGTTTCATTCACGTTACAAGCTTTATTTCCTCGTATTACAGCTTTACGTCCTAAGTAGGCAACAAGAGCGTCTTCTACGTTGTCCTTATATTCAGAATAATTATAAGTTGCGGGAGTAATAGCAAAATCTTCAGGTCTTCCACCATCAGGTAGTTCATAAAAAAATGTATTACGACAGAGCGCACACACATCCACATCGCTATCAGCAGGTACATTAGTGTGGTTTCTATAGGAACCTTGGGCAAAGATACTTACACCTCGATTTGATAGATCAGAACTTTCGCTAATAGCTCTGCGGATAATTCCCAGAGCATTATTGCACCTTGTTTGCTCTGTTGAACCAGGTGAACTCCCCCAATTTCTGAAGATGTTTTCCCAATCATTAGCCATTTGAGGTTCCTTTGCGGCTATTATTTTTTTGATTATTATAACATATTGTTAGGAAAATGGACGGAATCGACAACCATTTTGAAAAATCAGATAGGGTACTATACATTTGTCTATTTTATTACATGAGATCACATTAGGGTCTTTTGTTATACTTTTGTTATATCAGAGGAAGCAATCTTGAGAGTACTTATTGACAGTCGCTCACGGGAAAACTATAATGTCGACATTCATATAAAATAGCCTAAAAGCTGAAGAAAATGAAAAGGGTATTTTTAGTAGCACTAGCGATTTTACTGATTAGCGGTTTGCTTTTTTTTACCGGTTGTACCAAACAGGAACCAGACCCGGCTCCATCTCCAATACCCACTCCTTCTCCAATCCCAAAGCCTGCACCGTCGCCGGAGCCGATAGTTAATCCGGCGCCCGATCCTACTACTACACCTACCTCCAAACCTACGCCGCCACCCGATACAACACCCCCACCAGTAATAACCGGACTGACCGCCGCCGATGCCTATGACGGCAGAGTAAACCTGTGGTGGGAAAGGAACACCGCTGTAGACTTTACCCGCTATGATATATATGTGAGTAAAACCGAGATAGTAGATACCGGCATGGCACCTATTCATCAAATAACAGATATTACAACAAATACCTATCAAGTAACCGGACTTGAAGACAAAACTAAATACTACTTTGCGGTAACGGCAGTGGATGAAAGCGGCAACGAAAATAAAGGAGTAGTCAGTGTAAGTGCCACATCCACAGCGATGCCAAGAGGAACTGAAGACCCAGACATGTATGTGGATATTTATAAGTCTGATATGGCTTGGGCTGGCACCACGTTACTGGGAGACAACCATAATCTCGAAAAGCCTAGAATAATAGAAGTGAATATGTTGGGAGAGATCATTTGGGAATACCAGGTTCCGCAGAACCTGAGACAATATACCAATCCAGGTTTTGATGTGGAATTACTGTCGAACAACAACATATTGTTCGTATTGCCCAGAAATGGCGTGTATGAGATTGAGCGTAACGGCAATATCGTCTGGTCATATCTTGACAACAAAGTGTCCCATGATGCCGACCGTCTGCCCAATGGCAATACCCTGGTAGTATGGGGTGGTGGAGACGAGCCAGATGACGCCCACGTGAAGGAAATAAATCCAGAAGGAGAGATTGTTTGGGCTTGGTACGCAAAAGACCACTTTTATGAGTCGCCTTACAAAGACATTGATAATGAGGGCTGGACTCATACTAATGCAGCCACTAGGCTATCAAATGGCAACACGCTGATCAGTCCCAGGAATTTTAACTTTGTGGTTGAAGTAGATCCCCAGGGATCAGTTATCAGAACTCTGGGGGAAGGTCTTCTTTACTATCAACACGACCCGGTTATACTTCCCGACGGCAATTTACTTTCTGGTTCACATAGACCTCCTCCCATGCTTGCTTCATCAATAGTATCTTACCCCGCTCTAGAGATTGAACTGGATACAGGTGAGATTGTTTGGGGAGATTTTATTTGGCCAGCAGAGCTGCGATATGGTGCCAGAGATGCCAACAGGTTGCCAAACGGTCATACGTTAGTTCAAGTGGGAACAAGGGTTGCTGAATTAACCACCGATGGAGAAATAGTCTGGCAGCTTAGATTAAAAGAGGCAATTGAAAAAGAGATACAGAGTACTAAACAGAGTTTCCAGAGTCGTAGTTTCTACAAAGCAGAGAGGATTGATATACAGAGATAGGTAGCAACTGATAGGTGCCCCTCTGAGGTCGGATGTCAAAAATAGACACCAAACCTTTCATGCCGCCAGCTGTCCGTC
>CAYVPT010000153.1:0-6308 GCA_964453865.1 uncultured Dehalococcoidaceae bacterium | reverse complement strand
ATAAACGATTGTTACTCATCGTAATGGGATTAGCAGTGATTCTGGCAGTGCCGGCTTTGACCGGGTGCACTGATAATTCCCCGCCTGTATCCCTAACTGAACCGGAATTGAATGGTTTTGCATCATCTGTGGCAATGGTAAACCAGGACTCGACCTCAGTAGAGGTTACGGAGTGGACAACCGGAAATAAAGTCACTTTTACCAAGGACAACCCGAATTTTATTGAAATCCTGCGACTTCTCAACGCTTCGACTACAAAGCAAGTCACCAGCAAGTCTGCGACTGTGGTCGAAAACGGCAAGACGGTCACAGTACAACGTACTATCCCTTATTCAATGGGATTCATTCTGACTTTCGATTTGAAAGACGGCTCAAAGGTAAAGTTCAATGTGACCTCAGACAACATCTGGTTTGAAACGGATGAAGCCATATATCAGGCATCATTCAGTCCAGACCTTTATTCTCTGGCAAAAGCATCCATTGGCGCAGATGACTCAATTTCTATATCGCCATCTCCAGGTTCTTATTTGACCAATTCAGAGAACAAATCCTCAGATGTTTTGCTGAGAGACGTTCAGGTTAGTAAAGGTGTGAGTAACAAGAAGTACCTCGGGTATCCAGCAGATATAGTCAATATAGGTGAGCCTATTTTGATAATCAACGGCAGTGTTCAAAACAAACACAAACAAAACAAGGAAATAGCCATGTATGCGGAAGGCTATGATGATACCGGAAAGCAGGTAGCCTGGACCCTAGATGCCGCTCACATCGCCGGTCAGATTGGGTTACATCTTGAAAATGAGGAAACTGGTCAATTCACGTTACATTTAAATCTGGCTGAAAATATAAAGTCTATCCGTATTTTCGCAAATAATTACACCGTAACCCCACCCTAAGTTCTAGACAGAAGGAAGTCGTCATGAAGAAAAGGTTATTGCTCATTACTCTGGGATTAACTTTGACTCTTATTACTCCTCTGGTGGGATGCACACCAGCGCAAACTCCTACAACGCCGATTCCTCCTTCAACGCCAGCACAAACGCCAACCCAATCATCGGGGCCAATACCCACATCTGCCGGCTGGACTACTTATACCACCGATGACGGGCTTTCTAGCAATATCACTACGAGTGTAATCCAGGATAAGCAAGGTGTAATCTGGGTTTCCAGCACACAGGGTCTAACACGTTATGATGGCAATCATTGGGAGGTTTACACCGATTCTCTCGGTGATATTCACATCAGTTGTTCAGCGCGAGATAAACAGGACAGCCTCTGGTTTGGAACTAGTAGGGAAGGCGCCTATGAATACACGGAAACAGGATGGCAGAGCTTCAACTCTAGCAATACCGATAACGGGCTGCCCGGCGAACAGATAGTAATTATTTTCGTAGATAACCAGGGTAACATATGGTTTGCCACCGTCGGTAATGTCGGCCAAAGGACAGCACCTATTCCTCACGGAGTTACGCGGTACAACAGGACTGATTGGATCAGTTTTCTTGATCGCACTAACGTCACTACAATTTTTCAGGATAATCAGGTTAACTTGTGGTTTGGTACCAATGTTGGCGTTACTCGCTATGATGGGTCTAACTGGCAGACGTTTACCACCGAAGACGGGTTAGCAGATAATTACGTTATAGCCATCTGCCAGGATAGTCAAGGCAATATGTGGTTTGGCACCTGGGCGGATGGCGTCAGCCGTTATGACGGAAAGAACTGGCGCACCTTCTATCCCGAAGATGGGCTGATGAGCGATGCTATCCATTGCATGTTAAAGGACAGTGAGGGAAATCTATGGTTCGGGTCTTATAGTATTCATGGATATTACGGCATCAGTCGCTTCGATGGTACCCAATGGCAGAACTTTGACCCCTGGCCGGGCAGAGAGGGTAAGTACCACTATAACGTGATATCGATTTTTGAGGATAATGAAGGCAATATATGGTTTGCCACAAGCATCGGGCTGGTCCGCTATACTCCCGGCTAAGTAATTTATTAGGGGTGATTGACATTAATGAGAGGTAATTAAGGAGAATACCTTGAAGAAGATTTATCTACCCCTTATAGCGCTCATCGTGGGCTTCGGACTGGCTTTCTTAGCCGCGGGAGTAAGTAGTCTCTTTTTTATGCTACTCCCTATCATGGCCTTTGCCTTCGGCTACTTCTCATCATGGCGCTGGGGACTTCTAAATGGTTTTCTGCTCTTTGACGGCTACACATTTGCCATATCGCTGATATGGTGGGGAATCGACAGTCCGAACCTGCTTTACCCGTTACCATATATAGCCGCCTTCATCGCCGGCGGCTTCGGTATTTTGCTGATCGGGGCTCTGGCCCCAAAGGTCAGGAAGGGAATAAAAAATGTCGGCTCAATCGCAGCACTCGTTATTCTGGCGGCAATGGTCGGCTGGTGTGGCTACAGCGCCATCCCGCATTACAGCTATTACTACCAGGTAGCTATTCAATCATCGGAAGACCTTGAGAACGTGGAGCTTTACCTGCCCATTGGCACCGTATCCGGTGAGACATATAAGGAGCTTTACAGCCATGTATACAGCATGCTGGGGCATCTGACCGAGGATTTCTCACAGGAAATCGTATCTACCGAGCACGGCCAGATGCTGAAGCTGACAATACCGGAACTGGAAAAGGACACTGTTCCTGTGCCCAGGTACACGGCCAATATCATCTGGAAAACGAGCGCACCACATGAGCTTCTTCAATTAATGCCGAAAACAGACGTTGAGCAGATAAATACGGTGAGTTGGCAACGGCGTATAGGGCCGGTAGAAAGCCATAAGAGTCTTGTCGTGGAGCGGTTCAATGTCCCGGTGAAAATCATATCGAATACACCCGGCAAGATTAAGCTAACGCTCTGGAACCGCACCGACCGGAGCGAGGCCGTCAATTTTACTTACAATAAGTCATACCCCTATACCGAGCGCATCGACTACGGCGATACGGAGCGTGAAAGCTACAGTCTCACAACCGGCGATGAGTGGGTTATGGTGCCGGTAGAGGCTACTATCGTGACGGATATCAGAGGAATAAGTGATTAAGCATTCAAGGGGGGACTAATATGAGCAAGAAGGGAATCCTTTATATTCTGCTGGTTCTGGGAATAGTCCTGGTCGGAGGTGGGGCCTGGCTATTGTATGACTCCACAACCGAAGATAACCCTGAAGGTAATCCGGTCACCATAAATATTCCTCAAGGAAATCCGGTCATCTACGAGCAGGTACTCTATACCATGAGGGGAGAGAATTACGAACTCTATATATACGATAACGGTGGCATTCTCTATATCGAGGAGAAAGGATTGCGGATTCCATCGCCGGAACACCCGGCTACCCGTACCTGGAGCACAGGGAATTTTACGGTAGAACAGGTAAATAACCTCCTGGCCTACTTCGAGAACAGCGGCCTGGACAAGCTTGAGGACAGTTACCAGTTCCAGGGAGAACCTATCGAGGGCGGCGGCTTCAATACGAGCGATATGAGTTTCACTATCATCGTTAATAGCGATAACCTAACCAAGAAGGTAACGGCTTTCGGCTACCTGAGCCCGGACAAAGACGAGACCTACCCGGATATACCGTCCCCTCTTAATGATATATACGGGAGGCTCAAGACTATCGCGATGATCACGGAGAAAATCGCCAGCGAAAATATTGAATAAGGAGATCTACCATGAATAAAAAGAAAATATTGGGCGTAGTGACATTCGTTGTCCTTATTGTTTCGTTTTTACTGCTTCTGACCGGATGCCCGTAACATGTAGACTTGTCGTACGAGGTCAAGGTGACCGGCGACGGCGCCGGCAGTGCGATTGCACTCTATGAGGACAAGCTCGGTGGAAGTGTTTATGCCCAGAAGATAAGCCCTGATGGCAAGCTGCTGTGGGGAGAAAAAGACTTGCTCCTGGACGCCGGCGACAGTAAAGCGTATAGCTTTACCAATCTCAACATCGCCAGCGATAACTCCGGCGGGGCTATTGTCGCCTGGCCCGACTTATCGGAAGAACAATTTCGTCCCGCCAGCCACCTTGCCCGGATAGATTCTGAAGGAAACCTGGTCTGGCAGCGCGACTTCATCTATTTTAACCAACTGGTAAGCGACGGCTCGAGTGGCGCTATTATAGCTTTCGACTATTCCGCAGGTATTGATATTGTTGGTGACAAAACTCAAGACCTGACTCTGGTGAGGGTAGATGCGCAGGGTGATTACCCCTGGGGTTTGCAGGGAGTCACCATATTACGCAAAAACTATTGGCCCAACAGCCTGGAGGTAATAAGCGATGGCGGTAGTGGCGCCATCGTCGTCTGGGAAGAAATGCGGCCCCAAGTTGGTTCGACCCCACAAAACACCGAATATACTTGGCGTATCATGGCTCAAAAGATAGACGTCAGTGGTAACCTGTCGTGGGGTGCCAATGGTTTGCTACTGCTCACCAATCCCGAAAACATCAATATCGAAGAACCCAGCGTCACTATCGATGGCTCTGGAGGAGCTATCGTGGCCTGGCACCAGTACCCCTCGGGAAGAGTAGAAGGCGGTTCGCCTGAATGGTTTATACAGGACATTTGTGTGCAGAGAATTGATTCCAGCGGCAACATCCTGTGGCAGACGAGCGGTATTCCGCTAGAAATCGTCAAAACCGCTGAGGGAGCTTCACCTCATACCCCTATGCTGGTAAGCGATGGCTCAGGGGGATCTATCATCCTCTGGGAAGACCTGCGGAACGGTTTGGCAAGCATATATGCGCAGAGAGCAGATCCCGATGGCGCTATGAAATGGCAGGCGGGTGGCGTGCAGGTATGCTATGTTAAGAGCAACGCGAGCCTGTTCTTCCGCCAGTCTGTAAGCGATGGATTGGGAGGAGCATTAGTTACCTGCCGCTTCAAAGAAGCCGGGACGGGCAACAAGGGCGTCCTTGTGCAGAGACTGGACTCCAACGGCAGGGCTGTATGGTCGAGTAACGGCATAATGGTGACTGATAGCGATACCTCCGGTCATTTCATTTTCTCAGACGGACAAGGCGGAGCTATTGTAGCCTGGGGCATCGGCAAGGGTATGTTCAGTTCGGAAAAGGCATACGTCCAGAGAGTGAGCACAGATAGCAAGCTGCTGTGGGGAGAAGACGGGATAAAGCTAAACCCGTAAGAAAGAGGAGTGAAAAATGAAAAAGCTGGTATTTATTTTAGTTGCTATTATGCTAATTGGCCTGCTGACCGCCACCGCATGCCTGAACGATGGAAATGAGAAACACACATACGCTCCTACTGCTGAATTAACTCCAGCAACAAGTGAAGAAGCCCCTGACGATATCGTATTTACTCCCGGAGGATCGGCCTACCGGGCTAACGTCCACCTGCAGGAAGTGGAGAATCCCTGGCCGCCAGTCGAGACGGTGGTTGTGCAGATGGAAAGTGACGGGGACACAATCAATGTGCGATACAGAAACCATATCGTGACGGAAGCAGGGCAAACGAGAAATAATATCCTCTATGTAAATAAGGTGGATGGTTCTTTCGCAGGCAGCGGTATTACCGGAATGAAGCTCTACTTACCGGAAACACCATTCGGTCTGAAGCTTTTTCAAGCTAGTGGCGGAGGACTGATCGGGCAGCTTGTCGCGGTGTTGGTGATTGAAATAGCGCCGGATGTCGACCCAGGGCAATATTCCTTGGAAATCGGCATTGAGATTGAAGGCAAGGATTATGGCATAATTCCCTGCACCATTGAGGTGGTTGCAAACACCAACCTTGCAGGCAATGGTACTTACCATTCCGAAGCAGGCGACCTGACCGTCAGTTTACCGCATGGGTGGGCAGCGGTTGAGGGGCCGGAATACCTGGCACACCCATTTGAGGGTCAGGTGGCTTTCAATAGCTGGGGAGAGGACGATTTTTGGGCGCGCGAGGTGCGTACGGATAATGCCGATAATACAACTTCCTTCAGGTACAGTACCCAAACCGTAATGTCACAGATACCGAAAGGCGGAGCTTATGTCGCTCTGGTACGCATCTACGGGCCACCGTCCCCTATGCCTGATGCCTCTCCTGAATATACCCTTAATAATCTCGGTGAGTTGTACCAAGCGCATGATTGGCGACAGGACAGCGCAGGTGCACAGTTCTTTGATTTTTACAAGTGGGGCCGCGGTCTGCGGCTTGAGGTTGCCTGCCGTCCCGATGCTTCCGATGAAACGGTGGCTGGTCTTAACGACCTATTGACAAGCTGGAGATTCGATGCAGTGCCGGTGAGAGACATCGAGTGGATGGGGATACAAGCGCGGAAGC
>CAYVPT010000152.1:0-6318 GCA_964453865.1 uncultured Dehalococcoidaceae bacterium | reverse complement strand
CTATAAGAAGCAGTCCTTCCCTGGTCAGCTCGCTTTCGCAGAGGGGACACTTTGCGTCGGTATGCTGGGCTATGTGCGACGAAATAAGGTCGAGTTTTTCCGCCACCTCCCCGATTTCACGGTCGAGCCGGACTTTTTCAGCTTCCAGATGGTTGACCTGCTTCTGCGTTTCCTGTACGGACTGCTCTTTCTCCCGCAGCGCCGTTTCAGATTCCGCTACTTGGCGTAGCTGCGCCTGCGCCTGAGCGAGTTGATTTCTCAATTCGGGGAGTTTCGTAGCCCTGTCTTCCAGGATATTTATGTCCCGCCGGGTGACGGTGTGCTCCGTGGTGAGTTCGTTCCTGGCTTTCTCAATAATGGCCTCGAGCTGACTCTTCTGCCGGTCCAGGCTGACCGTCTGGCGGAACTTGCGGTCGAGTTCATCGTTGGCCTTTTTAGCTCCGGCATACCCGGCATAGCCCGTTTCGATTTCCGCCTTCCGCCCGATAATTTCCTCGTATTCTTTAATCCTGGCGAGGTACTGGTCGGCCTGCTGTTCAAAAAGTTGCCGGTCGCGGGTGCCGGCGGTGATACGCCCGTTAAGCTCCTCAAGCTGTATCTTCTTGTTTTCCAGCGACTCCTTTTTCTGTCTCAGGCTGTTTAGTGCCACCTCTTTTTCCTGGACTACCGTTTCGATACGGGAAAGCGTGCTTTGTGCTTCGGCCAGTTCCCCCTCGTAAGCCGGTTTCTGGTCCAGATCTCTGGATATTTCCCCGAGGCTGTTTTCCAGCTGGGCGCTGTCCGTTTCGTGTTTTTTCACGAGTTCTTTAGCCCGGCCTTCCAGTTCGTCATAAAGGGAAAGCCCGAGGATGTTGCCCAGTACCTCCTTGCGTTTGGCCGGGTCCTGCCGGGTGAACTCGTCGGCGTGTCCCTGGCGCAGGTAGGCGCTGTTGATAAAGGTATCGTAGTCCATGTGCAGGACTTCGATTATTTTCTGCTGCGTCTGGTCAATGGTATTACCGGTGATGGCACGAAAACCGTTGCCGCTGCTTATCTGGAATTCGAGCGACGACTGCCCCGCACCCGTGCGCTTTTTTGGCTTGGAGCGTTTGCGGATGATGCGGTAGAGCTGCCCCTCGATGGTGAAATCGAACTCGACTTCCATCTCGGACTGTGTAGCGTGAACGAGGTCGTCGACGCTCCTGGCGCGGGCTTTGCCCCACAGCGCCCAGGTCACGGCGTCGATAATGGCCGATTTGCCGTTGCCGTTATCGCCGGAGAGGCAGGCGAGGTGGATACCGGTAAAGTCCAGCGGCGGGACGTTATCGCGGTAGCACATGAAGTTGCGCAGTTTCAGTCTGACGGGAATCATCTCGCCATCATTTTAACATAGATGTCGGCTCGCCTCACCTTCTTTATTTTCGGGGCTATTTATTGACGGTGGATTTTTTACACTCACCCCCTTTATCCCCCTCTCAAACTGGAGTATCACGCAAGCTCGAATAGTCTTATGTTTGAGAGGGGGAGAGAAGAAAAAGAGGGGCGAAGCCCCTCTTAGACACCCTCCAGTACCAGAAGGCTGTGGCCCCGCCACCGCTCCCGCGTTTTAATACGCAGCCGTCCCTCCGACTCCACGTAAGCGGCCAGCCGGGTAATCGCCGTTGAACCGGCGGCTGTTATTATTTTACCACCGGGAGAGAGCCGTTCGGCTGCCTGCCTGATAGTTAAGAATATGGCTTCTTTGCCCTCCTCTTCTCTGAGTAAGCCGGTAATAAGGTCGAATTTATCTTCGCATGTAATTTCCAGCCCAACCTGATGTAAAAGGGTGATTTTATCGGCAGGGCACCCGTTCATAACAAGATTGAGTTGTGAATACCGGAGTGCCAGCAGGTCCCGGTCAACGATGGCGATATTTTTCGGCTTGATAAGTTTCCAGAGCGCCACGGCTATATGCCCCTGTCCTGGATTAAAAATAACGGCGCGTTGAATATTACTACCACGTATATCTTTAAAAGCTTTTACCAGCATTTCGCTGCCGTAACTGAGAGAATCGAACTCTGGCAGGCCGTAGGCGGTCTGCATTTTATATTCCAGGTTCTCGATACGCATTTGAATATCATTACGATGGTACACGCCCTGTTCCAAAGCACTCCGGTCAGGTTTTAACGGAGTTTGTTCGACGATGTATTTATAGTGAAAAATGGCGTGTCCTGACCGGTTACGCCGGAGGACGATTTCTACATCGGGAGTATCTTGCAGGACTTTCGCCACGGTCGCTTCGAGAGCCGCCACCACCACGATAGCCGCCAGCCCGCCAGGCGCTAGATAATACCGTGCCTCCTGCAACAGGTGAGTAATGACAGTTTCTCCGGCTTTACCGGGTATATTGGAAATGATAAGGTCGAAGTCGGTTCGTTCGACGTCGTCATAGCCCAGGCTGCCGTAGACTTCAATGCCGTCCAGTCCGTTCAACTCTACGTTCTGGCGTGAATATTCTAAGGCGAGGGCATCCCGGTCGACCATGTGCACGGAGCTTTCTGGATACAGTTTCTTTAGTGTCAGCCCGATGGGTCCGTAGCCGCAGCCAAGGTCGAGAATACGCTGCGGTTTATAGTCCGCCTCGACGATACTGCGCAGGAGGAACTTGGTGCCGGTATCTATATCATAGCTACTGAAAAGCTCCTGGGACGTGCGGAACTGAAGACTCCGTTTCCAGGCGCGGAAAGTCACTGTTTTGTGAAAGTAGACGTTTTCATCCATCAGTTTGTTTAACCTGAGTTCATACGGAGTGATCGCGCGAAGCTTTGGTATATTTTATAATGTCATTCTGGCGTAGGCCAGAATCCACCCCCTTTATAGCCACCCCTGGATTCCAGCTTTCGCTGGAATGACAATTGCGGGAAGCCGGGAATGATGAAACGACTATTACTTTAATTTCTGTAAAAATTTCTGGGCGGCTATGCCGGCGATAGCCCCATCCCCCGCGGCTGTGCTGACCTGCCGGGGCGAGCCGCTGCGGATGTCCCCCGCCGCGAAGATACCGGGGATTTCTGTCTCCGTCCACTGGTTTACTTTAACCTGCCGCTGTTCGTCCAGAAGCACGGCACCTTCGAGGTAGTCCGTATTGGGGTCAAGGCCGACGTGCACCAGGACGCCGTCCACTTTCAAAGTCTCTTTCGCCCCGCCTTCCTCCACGATTTCTATTCCCTCAATCTCGCCTTCGCCAATTATCCCGGACACTTTTACGCCACAGCGGATTTCTATCTTAGGATTTTCTCTGGCTCTATCCTGGAGAATCGCCGTGGCGGTCAGCTCCGGCATAGCTTCGATAACGATTACTTTTGAAGCTAAATTCGCCATATAAAGGGCTTCGGTGATACCGGCGTCGCCGCCGCCGCAGACCGCCAGCACCCGGTCGACGAACTGGCCGCCGTCGCAGAAGGCGCAGTTAATCACGCCGCTGCCGCGGAACTTCTCTTCACCGGGAACGCCCAGCTTTTTAGGTACGGAACCCCCGGCGATAATTAATGCCGACGCCGTATAGCTGCTGCCGTCCGTGCAGGTGACGCTTTTACTGGCAGGAGAACCCTGCACCGATATTACCTCGTTGCGTTCAATCTTCAGTCCGTATTTGGTCGCCTGGTTCTTCATCTCCATGCCCAGCTCAGAGCCGACCACGCCTTCGGAGAAGCCGGGGTAGTTCTCGATGTATTCCACGTTCATGATGTACCCGCCGACGCTTTCCTTCTCGATGAGCAGGGTGCGCCAGTTGCCCCGGCACAGGTATAAACCCGCCGTCAGTCCCGCCGGCCCCCCGCCGATGATTACAGCATCCCAGTCAGGCATTGTTGACTCCTTTTCTTTTAAGTCGAGCCGGCTTTAGTCAGGGTGGCGCTGGTTATTTTCTTCGTCAGCACCGCCGTATAGTTGTACGGCGGTATCCGGAGATAGTCGAAGGAGAACGCGCAGCCGGGCGCCCCGCCCGCCACGAAAAAGTAAAGGTCGTCCGGCTCAATCATCACCGGCACCATCCCCCCCGGCTCTAACGCTTCCTCGAAAACTGACCGGCGTGCCGCGGGGACGACGCCCAGTTCGATGGCTTTCCTTATGCTTTTTATTTCCAATTCGGTCAGTTCATCGTAAGGTACCCGGGTACGCTTGTAGACCTCGTCCTGGAGGCGTAGCTGGTCGAAGCCCATCTTTTTCAGCTCCGCCGCGAGTTCGGGGAACAGGATAATATAGTGCTTGTTTGCCCCTTCTCCGGAGCCGGGTACCTTTCCTACCCCTTTTGTTCCCCAGCCGGAGTTGAGTGCTGTAGCTGTACCGGTGTTCCCCGGCGGAAAATAACCGCGGCGGTCTCTCGTTTTGATGTCGTTGACCATTCGGTCGAGTATTTCCGGCGCTGTCCATGTGCCTATCATCCCGCCGTACATGTGCTGGAGCGGCCCTTTTCCAGAGATTGATGCCACCAACACGCAGCTGTCCGTCGCTTCAAAGCCGCGGGTGGTATGACAGGGCTGCCAGGGACTGAGCTCGGCGTTTTCCGAAAAAGTATAAAAGGTGTGGCCCGGCGTGCGTCCGATGAGGGCCATGTCGTTTTTCGCCGGCCAGGTACGCCCTATATTCAGGGTAGCTAGGCGTACCGCCCGTCCGATGGTGTTATTGGCGCGCCAGCCGTGGCCCAGGAAGCCTATCCCCGCCTCCATCCCGATTTCCCCGGCGATCGGCCCGCTGACGACTATCATCAGGTTAAATGAACCCGCCGAAGCCAGCACATGGAGGTCGTCGAAGGTATCGTCGGTCAGAGCTTCAATGACGGCTATGATTACGGGCAGATATTCGGGTTTAGACCCCGCCATCACCGCGTTGACGGCTATCTTCTCGACGGTGGCGACTCCCTGCTTGGGGTTAATCTTACCCAGCACCTCGTCAGGCTTACGGTTCGTCCCCGAGAGCATCCACTTTACCCTTTCCGGGGTAGGTGGTACCAGGGGCAGGCCGTCGCCCCACTGTTTTTCGAGGTACAGCCGGTTGAACTCCTCGGCGGCGACCGGATAGGAGTCGCCGGTAACTGTTATCTGTGTCGGTTCTTTTTCCTCCCCTTCACCCTGCGCTGATTTGGTTTCCCCGGGTGTCAGGGGTGTGGTTAAAGCATTGATGATGTCGTCGAAGACGGCTTCCACCAGCGGCCGGATAGTCTCGGTTTTACCTCTCAGTTTGTAAAAATCCCCCGAGCTTATTTTAACGCGGCGCAGGGCGGGCATGGCGTTATCCGCCGAGGCCGATTTGGCGTCGTCGTCGAAGGTGGTGCAGTTGATGAATACCCCGGGTTTGCCCATGTTTTCCAGCTTTATCGTGCCGGCCACGCCGACAAATGTGCACGACCCTCAGTCGCCGACACCGTACACGAAGGTGTCTATTTCCTTCTGCCAGGCTTCGGCATCATCGTCTCTTATCAGGAAGGCGCCCCGCAGCAGGGTAGTGGTAGCGGTGGGGTATCTCTTTTTCAGAAGCTCCTCGAAAACGGTATAGAAATTGTCCATACCCGGCTTGCTGTTCCAGTACAGTCCCACTCGCTTTCCGGCTAAATCATTAACGCGGGGATTTGGGGCGGAAGTCTTTTTAGCTTCAATCACGCCACGGGGGTTAAGCAATTCCAGTGTTACTGTCTTATCACTCATTTATCACACTCCTTGGTAACGATGTAGTTTTCAGAGACGCTGATATTGGATGGTGAAGTTAATGGACTTCTATATTATGGGAGTCATTAAAAGTAAATGTCAATTTAATCAGTGTGGATTTAGTTGGTAATTAGTTGTTTGGTGATAATCTTACCGTCTTATCCCCTTCCACTTACAGGGGAGTGCGTAGCGAGAGGGGGCGCAGCCCCCTCTCAAACTCTTCCCCCCTCTTGAACAAAGTCGCTTCCGCCTCTTGAAAATAATACTGTTCGAGAGGGAGATTGAGGGGGTGAGTAAGTTAAAATCGACCGGGTATTATTTCCCCTTTTCGTCTTTAATGTACTGTCCGGATATAACGACGGTGAAGTGGAAGATGGGCCTGTCGACACGCTTTAAAATCAGCGGACAGTGCGTCAGGCCTGCCGGCACGAATATCATGGTACTTTTAGTTATTATCTGTTTTTCGTCCTCCATCCAGATTTCCACCTCCCCGCCGAGGTCCCGGGGATTTCTGGCGTCGTTGCCGAAGAACCCGATTATCTCGTCGTTGTCATGGGTATGCGGCACGTTTTCCAGCGTCTCGGCGGCTTTGAGGTACCAGGCGGTGTTCATATTGTACGCCCCCGGCACCACGTCCTTGTCCAGCCACAGCACGCGG